>JBFKJL010000006.1:0-23409 GCA_041631795.1 Saprospiraceae bacterium
ATATTATAAAATGATCCGTCATGATTGACCTTACAAATATAAAGGCTCAGTTCCAGGTCATCTGCATAGACCTGTCTGAGGCCATCCATGAAATTATTTTTCGTCACCGCACACAGGGACGCCTTCGCCGCATAGTGGATGGGACCGTATTCATAGGTTTCGTAATCGTCATTCAGGAGAAAATCGATATTGTCCAATTGGCCACTTGTGCCCTCAGCAGCAATGAAAAACTGATTTTTCCTGGGGTGGATATGGCTTAAGTTCTCCTTATCCAGGGCCCTTTTAAAGTCTGGCCTGAACGATGAAAAAACGATCTTATTCTTAAAAAATGCAGCCCCATAGTCTGTGTATTCAGAACTGGCGCGATAGAGGTTGATCTCATACTTATCTTTTTCAATGAGTAGGGATTTGGCATAATCGCAGCTGATGGCATACTGCTCCCCAACTATGGGGTCAAAAGCCTTGTAGGCATAGAAGTGCTTTTGCGCCTTATCGTATTGCCCCATCCTCTTGAGTAAATGGCCATAATGCAGATGGAAGTCTTTTGGTAAATTGGGAAGATCCTCCATTTTTCTGAACCAAATGGCCGCATCGACATTGTTATTCATCATGCGAAAGGATTCAGCGATAATAAACTGACATTCAAGGCATTCGGGATCATCCTGCAGGCCTTTTTTCGCATTCTCGATCGCCAGGTCAAAAGCTTTAAGCTCAAATTGCTTTTGGGCTTTTCTCAGGGCTTTTTGCGCGGACACCTGGAAAGCGATGCCACCAAAGCAAAACACGAGAAACAGGAATCGTAGTTTTCTGTTCATCTTTGCAAGATAGTTTACATATTAAAAATACAAATATATGGAAATACTTGGTTTTAAAGTAAAAACACATAAAAATATTATATCATATATGTAGAGGTGATTTTTGTACCGACATGATCACAGCTTATCCTCAATTTTGTCACCCTCAACATCAAAAGGCAATTTGATGCCCCACACATGGATTATTACTCCTATTTTCACAGTATATCTATTGTGTTTTTATGCGCTTCGTCTTAACCATATCCTTTTTTCTGGCCTTACCTCTCCTATCGGTGGGACAAAGACTGGCATATGTTCCCGGAGAAATCCTTATCCGCATGACGGCCGAAGAAGACCCTCAATCGCTCCTGTCCGACGCTATCGGAGCTTTCGGGCCACTGACGTATACACGGATCATGGATCACCCGATGACTGTCTGGAAAATCTCCTTTGATCACGCCAGGATCCATCACATTTCACTGCTCAGGGCATTGCAGGAAGAACGTCATGTGTCCGTAGCTCAAAACAACCACATTGTGTCAGATCGCACTTCACCTAATGATCCGTTTTATAAAATGCAGTGGCAATACTTGAATGATGGGCTCATCGGCGGGTTTGAAGGCGTAGATCTTGAAGCTGAAGCAGCCTGGGACCTGACCACTGGCGGGATGTCCCCATTAGGTGATACGATCGTCATCTGTGTGATAGATGATGGCATAGATCCTTCACACGGAGATTTCGGAGATAATCTGTGGACCAACTGGCGTGAGATCCCGGGCAATGCCATGGATGATGATGGCAACGGATATACAGACGACCACCTGGGATGGAACATATACAACGGCAGTGATGACATTTATTCCGGTGGAGGCCACGGCACCCCGGTGGCTGGCATTGTAGGGGCTCTTGGGAACAATAGCGAAGGTGTTTGTGGGGTCAATTGGAATGTCAAACTGATGATCGTGCAAGGCGGAGGGACTGAGGCCGAGGTCCTTGCTTCGTATGCCTATCCCTGGTGGTTCAGGAAAACTTACAACGAGACTAATGGTGCCCGCGGCGCCTTTGTTGTCGCTACAAACGCTTCATGGGGCACGGATTTCGGACAACCTGAAGATGCCCCATTGTGGTGCAGTCTTTATGACTCCCTCGGTACAGCAGGCATCCTGAACGCCGGTGCCACCATCAATGCCAATGTCAATGTCGATGTTGATGGGGATCTCCCTACGGCTTGTACGAGTGACTACCTCCTCGCGGTGACGAATGTCAACTGGTTTGATCATAAAGTGACTGGAGCCGGTTATGGGGCAGTCTCAATAGACCTTGGCGCTTTTGGTGAAGGCACCTTTACCACCGCCCTGGGCAACTCATATGGGTCATTTGGCGGCACTTCTGGAGCAACACCACATGTGACAGGAACAATAGGGTTATTGTATGCCCTGCCATGCCTAAGCCTTGCGAAACTCTCCAAAGCAAATCCGGGCGAGGCTGCCCTCCTCATAAAATCCATGATCCTCCAGGGAGCAGAGCCCAATGCTTCCCTTGAAAACATCACAGTCACTGGAGGGCGGCTCAATATGGGCAATACTCTGCTGGCTATGACAGATCATTGTTCCTCCTGTCCGTTTCCATCAAATATCAAGATCGACAACATCGATGCATTTTCAAGCTCTGTCGCGTTTGATATTCATGATGACGTCGATACCATTAACGTCAGGTACAAACACACAGACAGTTTGGCATGGATCGTCCTGAATGCCATCAGCAATAACGATATAATCGATGGCCTGTTGCCGTGTGAAACCTATGAAATTCAAATGCAATCAGTATGTGATACAGTGAAGAATGTCTATTTACCCAGCCACTATTTCACATCTGATGGCTGTTGTTCCAACCCCCCTGGGTACGACTTTACATATGATGAAATCTTCGGCACAAGCGTGTTATCATGGGATCATGTAGAGTCATCAAGCAGTTATTTTATCGAGTACCGGCCGGCAGGCACATCTGAGTGGGTGTCGATGACCACAGGGTCAAACACCCTGGTGATTGATACCATAGCTGGATGTACTTCGGTCGAATTCAGAATGAAGACTACCTGTTTATATGACACCACTGAAATTCAACATATTGGTCAGTATAGTATCGGGTGCGGAAAATGCTCAGAATTGGATTACTGCAGCCCACCACCGATGAACGCTTCAGCTGAATGGATTGACCGGATTATCTTGGGTGAATTGGATTTTGTTTCAGGATCTGACGGGGGTTACGGCAATTATACCGGCCTCCAATCCGTGGCTTTAACCCAGGGTGGGTCCTACAGTCTGTTTGTTATTCCCGGTTTCGACAACCAGGCGTACCGCGAAATGTACAGGGCATGGATCGATTATGACCAGAACGGCATATTCGAAGATTCAGAATTGGTCGCAGAGTCTGACCAGCCGACGAATTCCTTTTTCTTTGGGACAGTGGACGTCCCACAGGATGCCCTGAAAGGATACACCCGCATGCGCGTGGCCATGCGTTTCCTGAGCCATCTTGAACCATGCAGTGCAGCCAATGGTGAAACTTTCGGAGAAATAGAAGACTACTGTATCCTGATCCTACGGAATGTGATTCCCTGTGATGTAAACATTTCGGGATCTGTCATTGGAGTGGGTTTTGATACAGTCCACGTAGAGGTCGAGCAAAATGCTGCAGCCATCGCCTACACCTTCAGGTACAGGAAAACAGATGCCCAGAACTGGACAGAACTGAGCTCTGCCGATGAGACCTTTATTATTTACAACCTGGATGATTGTACCGATTACGAATTGCAGTTCAGGTCGGTCTGCGCATTTGATTCGACATCCTACTCGGAGAGCATTGACTTTACCACTGATTGTCTTTCGTCGGTATTGGACCAAAACGTCCATGAGGTCAGGGTTTTTCCCAATCCCTTTTATACCTACCCCTCCATTGACATCAATCCTGTCCTCAACCAGGACCTGTCCCTTGAGATCCTGTCGTTGTCCGGACAAGTCCTGGGCACGTATACCACGACCCTGGAAAACCAAACATCATTTCCTTTGAAAGACTTTTCAACCTGGCCGGATGGTGTCTACTTCCTGACCATCAGGGCGGGTGAATTCAGGAAAACAGTCAAGTTGCTCAAGATTCGTTAAAATGCCGTTTTATCATATCTGACCATCAGATACGTCGCCACCAGGCCAAGGATCAATCCCAGGGCGCAAGCCGGGAGATGTGGCTCGAATAGATAATCGCCGGGTAAAACATTCGCTTCCCTCAAGATTTTAAGGGCGTCATCGTGGAGGTGGTGCACAGCGGGATCAAAAGGCATCAGGCTTCCGGAATCCTTGTCCATGACTTCCACCGGGTTCCTCCAGGGCCAGATCCTGTTCAAAGACCCAAACATGAATCCCGCAAGAGCAGCAAGTGTCATATCATGATGACGCTCGAAGGCTCTTTTCACAATTTTACTGAAGGTCACCAGTCCCAGGAGGGCTCCAACGCCAAACACGGCTATGATCGTGAGGTCACTTGTGTTGGGACCACTCAGGAAGTTCCTTACAGCAGGAATCACAATCGTGTAAAGACCGAGAAGCAAAAGAATAAAACTGCCTGAAATGCCGGGCAGGACAAGGGCGCAAATTGCGATAAAGCCACCGAATAGGATATACAACAGGTTTTCGGAACCCTCGGCCGGACTTTGGATGGTGATGACATAAGCGATAACCGTGGCAAAGACAAATGGAAGAAGGTGGCTCCATTTTTTCTCCCTGATCTGGCGGTAGACTATATAAATGGAAGCGAGGATCAAGGCGAAGAAGAAAGCCCACAATCCTTCAGGATAATTATCAAGGAGATAGGTCACTCCAAAGACGCCCACCACAACACCGATGAACATCCCTGCAACGAGCGTCACGAGAAACGGACCATTGATGGTATCCCAAACTTCCCGCCAGCGCAACCGAAATAGCTGGGAGACCAGGCTGGCATCAAAACTGCTGATGGTGTCTATCAGTTGTTTGTAAATGCCTGTGATAAAGGCTATTGTGCCGCCTGACACACCGGGTATCGTCTCGGCAATACCCATCGCAAACCCTCTCCAGATCAAACCTGTTTTTTTCATATGTGATTATTCATTATTGTGTTTTCGTCCTAAAATTTCGCCAGCCCGGAATTGAGCATCCAGAAGTTTTTGGTCCGCCTCCCTTTCTGGCATTGCTTTGTCATTCAAATGATCCAGATCCGGTTGGCCCGCCATCACCCACGCCGTGTACCAAAAACTCCCCGTGGCATGGATCGATGCACGCATACGGTTTTCGACCATGCCGTTCAAGGAAGAATGGTACGCCCTTGAATAATCCTCGCATTCAATCCAGACGGTCCTTTCCAGTCTCTCATCAAAGCAGTATTGAGCGTCTTGAGGAAAAGTCGAATGTATTGTCCTTTCTTTGGCCAAAACTTCTTCGAGCAAGGCATGAGAGCCAATGACAAAGGACCAAATATAATCATTAAGATTTTCAATGAATTCAGCCTTGCCGACAAAAAAATCATAATGGCTTTCGGCAAATAATTCCGGCAAACGACTCTCCCAGAAAGCATGAATGCCAACCTGATCAGTCAATTGCCCGTTGTAATTTTCGGTCGTATGCAACGGGACATGCCCATCGCTGATGTAATGACCGATCTCCGCACTCAACCTGAGGATGGCATCGGCGTTTTGGTTCCTGAATGCTTCAACAAGCCTGTTGTAAATGGCATTCAAATGATACGGCAGGATACCGTATTCGCGAAAATGGTCGACAAACACCAGATAGTCGCATGAATCTGGTACCGCCAGATGTTCACATGGCAGCGTGATCTCGTCGTCATAGTATTTGGGCCAGATTGTTTGATAAAAAAAATCAAATGCCGCCCTGTCCTCTACCCCGAAAGACAAGGCCCACTCTGTCCCGGCAATGATCACCGTATCGTTTTGGGGACCAATTTTCAGAAATGATCCGTAGCGGAGAATCGCTTCATGAAAATAACGAGGGATCGCTTCAAATGGATATACATCCCAGTGGTCAAGATCAATATAATGACGTATCGCCTCAAATTTTGAGGCATAGCGCCTTTTATCAGGATCAACGGCATGGATTGTCACATAATCAATATGCCGTTTGTAAAAACCGAGCATCTCTTCAGGAAGAATAAAAACAGCCATCCGGTTGATGAGCCTGTGCGCAAAAAATCCCCATTCAGGACAATGTGATGCCATGCGCCCCGGTAAAAACAACAGAAAAAAAAATACGATAAGCTTATTCATTGTAGATAAAAAATTGAAGATTCCTGAGCAGTGGTGTCATCAAACGCAACTGAACGAGAAAGAAATCGTTGCTGTTTGTGTGGACATAGAATCTTTCAATTTTTTCCAAATCTGCGAGTGTTTTCGTGTTGACCTCGGGATCCAGGAGATCCAGGAGTGGATAAAAATCCATTTCCAGGGATCTATCCTCCCTCAAGTCAACGGTTATGTGCATAAATGGCACAAATTGCAGTATAGAATCCTTCAGGGCATTTTCTGTTTCAATACTCTCTGCATAGAGCGTTCTGAAGGCATTGACATAGGCTTTGGCCCTGTTTCGTGTTGCAGGTGTATTTTCAATGTTACGATCCAGAATACTGTGGATAGGCGTGACCCTGATGTCTGACGACCCGTTTTTTGTAATCCTGAATGAACTCTTGAGATCCTTCCGAAAATCCACAGTTATGCTCACGATATTATCAGGATCAATATCAAAGACCGCCTTATCCATGAAATCGGTCATTGTCATGGAAAAGTAGCCTCTCAGGCCACCTTCGATCATTGGCAGCGCCATGACATACGGCTGGGCCTCTTCATTGACCATGAAGTATGTTCCTCCTTCATCGTTGGTATTTCCGCCTACAATATAGGATAGAAGTTCCTGGCCAGACTTGTCGTAGGCCTTGACCTGGATGCCGAGTTTCTTCGTATCTCTCCGGATATTGCTCACGGCAGCCTTTGAGGGAATATAGCTGATGTGGATCTTTTCAAACAGGGTCAGGAGATTATTGATCACGATCTTGTCGACCTTGTCGCGGGAATTCAACAGCCAGTGATCCTTTTGTTTGCTGAGATGAATCAGGGGGTATCCTTTTTGGTCTATGGTAATGATTTCAATATGGCGGACATCTTCAACTGTAAACTTGCGATCCGCCATGTCAATGGAGGAACTTGTTTCCTCTTGTCTTTGGAGGGTCCAAATCACAGCAATGAGGAAAATTAAGATGAACAAGAGGTATCGTGTCAGTCGCATATTTCAGTCACTCGTGACAAAGTTAATCGAATTGAATACTTTTGAACCTTTGGGCATGTCAAAAGAAGCTAAAATGTATTCATCAAACTGTTAATGGAATGAAAATATATGATTTGGTGATCTTTGATTGTGATGGGACCCTGGTTAATTCTGAGCCTATTACAAACAGGGTTGTGGCGGAAATGATGGTGGAAAAAGGGATCCCGATGACGCTGGAGCGTTCTGTTGAGCTGTTTGCCGGCACGAAATTCTACAAAATTGCCCAATACATCGATGACCGGACCGGTCCCATTGATTACGCTGAAACTGAAAGAGAATTTCGTGCGCGGTGCAAGGTTGTCCTTGAAAAGGAGATTGAACCCATTGAAGGCATCACTGAGATCCTCGATGTCCTCAGTGTTCCATTTTGTGTCGCCTCAAATGGCCCCAGGGAAAAGATGGAAGTGACCCTGGAGGCAGCCGGGATCATGCATCATTTCATCGGCGACCGTATATTCAGTGCATACGACATCCAGGTGTGGAAGCCACAGCCAGACCTCTTCCTGTATGCAGTGGAGCAGATGAACGGGACGAAACAATCCGCCCTGGTGATCGAGGACACCATCTCGGGTGTCATGGGGGCCATCAATGCAGGCATTGACGTTTGGGCATTTTGCCCGAAGGGCGACCCAGAAATCGCGACCCTTGGAATACCCATTTATGGGGACATGAAAGAATTGAAGTCAGACCTGCTTACCCGCTTATAAACCAAATAGCAGCCAGTAAAAACGTATTAATGACTAAAATAAGACCAGAACGTTTCAGCCTCGATTAAGACTTTTTTAATGATGTCAAAAGGCTTAGCTTTGAGGCATGTGCAATATGCTAGCAAAAGGATTTTTCCTCCTGTTGTACCTCACCTTATCGTTCCAGCCAATCCTGAAAGGCAGCGACAGCCTCACCGTTCACCTCTTCCTTCTGGATGAATGCAAGATCTGCCGTTCTTATTTCCCCATCCTCAACACCCTCCATACCCAATACAACAACCAGGGCGTGGGATTTATAGGTTATTTTCCCAATTTCTCCAGTAAAAAAGCAAACATAGATCAACTGAGGAAAGTCTTTGGTATACCATACCCCTTGAAAACTGATTATTTTAAAGGCAAAGCCAAACATTTTGGTGCAACGGTCACCCCGGAAGTGTTTCTCGTGCGTGAGCCTGAAGGCGAAGTCATTTACCGAGGCAGGATCGATAATAGTTATGCGCGCATCGGTGTAAAAAGAGGCGTCGTCACAACACATGATCTTGATTCCGCGATAAAAGCGGCATTGGCCGGACGGGAAATACCGGTGGATTCCACAAATGCTGTCGGATGTTTTATTAACTTTAATGATATGATTAATCTATCTTCTTCTCAGGAAAAATGACGACAAAACAAATATTGACCACAACAGGTGTCCTGGCACTGCCATTCCTGACATCCGGTCAGGTGACGTTTTCAAAGGACATTGCCCCCATCATCTATAACCAGTGTTCTGTCTGTCACAGGCCCGGAGAAATCGGTCCCATGGCACTGACAAATTACCAGGAAGTGCGCAACTGGGCACCCACAATTAAGTATGTGACATCGATAAGATATATGCCCCCCTGGAAACCGGATCCCGAATATTCCCGGTTCATTGGTGAAAACTTCCTGACAGATGAACAGATCGGCACAATAGCAGAGTGGGTCGACAATGGTACGCCAAGGGGCGATCCGGCTTCTGAACCACTTTTGCCTGAGTTCCCCGAAGGTTCAGTCCTCGGCACTCCGGACCTTGTTTTATCCTTCGCACAAAGCCATTTGCACAAAGGAGATAACAAAGATGAATACAGGTACTTTGTTTTACCAACTGGTCTGACTGAAGATCGTATGGTCAAGGCTGTTGAATTGCGCCCGGGCAATGCCAAGATTGTCCACCATGCCCTCTTTTTTGAGGATGCAACAGGACAGGCCGCCATGCAGGATGCCATGACGCCAGAATACGGCTTTGATGGATTTGGTGGTTTCACCGGTGGCAGCCAGGAAGAAATACTGACCCAAAAGCAATACCCAGGCTATGTGCCGGGCCAAAAGCCAAGGTATTATCCCGATGGCCTCGGACAGGTGATGCAGGCCGGAAGTGATCTTGTCATTCAAATGCATTATGCGCCCTGGCCCAACGATGAACGGGACTCATCGACAGTCAATATATTCTTTGCCGATGCCAACGAAGTCGTGGACAGGGAGGTGGCAGCGCACATCATGGTGCCATTTCCTGATGTGATCAACGATTACTTTATCATCGCTCCTAATGCTGTGGAAACCTTTCATGGCCGATGGACGGTGCCTGAAGATCTCAGCTTTATGGGGCTGGCTCCTCATATGCATCTGCTGGGCCAGCACTGGGAAGTTTATCTCGAACATACTGATGGCAGTATTGATCCCCTGATCCATATCCCGGAATGGGATTTCAACTGGCAAGGCACTTTCTACTTTGAGCGCTTTGTTGTCGCGGAAAAAGATGCCGTCATCCACGCCATTGCCAGCTACGACAATACCACCGAGAATCCCAATAACCCCAACGACCCGCCCATTTTCGTGACATGGGGCGAAGGGACAGAAGATGAGATGTACTACCTTCCCTTACTTTACGTACCATACAACCAGGGCGATGAAGATGTGGTATTTGGAGAGACAACCAATACAAACGACACCAATCATGCCACTGACCGTAACGTCATCTTTGACATCTACCCTAACCCGGTTGAACATTATGTCAATGCTGCATTCATGATCGACCGCGGCCAACCGCTTAAAATCGAAATTATTGCCATGGACGGGACTGTAGTGAGAAGCTTACGCCAAAACGAATTTTTCAGGGTCGGAGACCATATAATTAACTTCAAAACGACGGAACTTAATCATGGCGTCTATATGTTGTCAGTTAAGGGTCTGGATTTTGCTATGACGAAGAAATTTATCAAATTATAATTCATAAAAATTAAATGTTGGCTGCCAAATAACATTTGGCAGCCTTTTTTATTTTTGTGCAAAATTTTAAAACAAGAATTAATTAAAATGGCTAGAAAAAAAATTGCTATTAATGGTTTTGGGCGCATTGGACGCCTGACATTCAGAAACCTGTACAATGACAGGAACGTCGAAATTGTTGCTATAAACGATTTGACTGATAACGCAACACTCGCGCATCTTTTGAAATACGACAGTGCACATGGCATCTTTGACCCCAAGGTAGGCTCAACGGATGAATATATCACAGTCAACAGGAAGAAGATCCTCGCTTTTGCAGAGAGGGATCCATCCAAGCTTCCATGGAAAAAACTGGGCGTCGATGTCGTCCTTGAATGCACGGGGGTATTCCGGACCAAAGAGAAAATGGCCCTCCATCAAAAGGCTGGAGCCAAGAAGGTCGTGGTTTCCGCGCCTGCAAAAGGACCCGGTGTCAAAACGATCGTCCTGGGTGTGAACGACGATGAGCTGACAGCTGACGATACCCTGGTGAGCAATGCATCATGCACGACGAACTGCCTCGCTCCGCTCGTCAAGGTGATCGAAGAAAACTGGGGCCTTGTCCAGGGCACAATGACGACAACACATGCTTACACGTCCGACCAGAATATCCAGGATGCGCCACACAGTGACCTGAGAAGGGCAAGGGCAGCAGCCTATAACATTGTACCGACAAGTACTGGCGCAGCCTCTGCAGTGGGCAAGGTTATTCCTTCAGTGCAAGGCAAGATCTTTGCCATGGCGCTTCGCGTCCCCATCGTTACGGGATCACTGGTCGAACTGACAGTTCAGGTAGACAAGGCCGTCTCTCGTGAAAAGATCAATTCGACGTTTAAGAAATATGCCAACGGACCCTTGAAAGGTATTCTCCAATATGTGGATGATCCGATCGTGTCCTCTGATATTGTCCGCAATCCATACTCATCGATCTTTGATTCCCAATTGACAGATGTCCTGGGCAATATGATCAAGGTGGTGAGCTGGTATGACAACGAGGCAGGGTATTCAGCAAGGTTGGCTGACCTGGTCAAAAGAATCTAGAGAACAAGTTCAACAGGAATATGCTTTCAGAACTCAGAAATAAAAAGGTCCTCGTCAGGGTGGATTTTAATGTGCCACTGAACAGCGCATTTGAAATTACAGATGATACGCGCATTCAAAAGGCATTGCCAACGATCCGGCAATTGCTCAACCAGGGGAATGCAGTTATTCTTATGTCACACCTTGGCAGGCCTCTGAAAAAGTTGAAAGATGATGGTACCGTCGATACTGAGAAATTCAGTCTCAAACACATTGTGCCGCATCTTTCAGCTTTATTGGAAAAACAAGTGCAGTTCGCCACCGATACCGTCGGCACCTCGGCATTTGATGCCTCGGTCAGGCTTCGTCGCGGAGACATCCTGATTCTGGAAAACACCCGGTTTTCCCCGGAGGAGGAAAAAGGCGGGATCGAATTTGCGGCAAAATTGGCCAAACTGGGTGAAGCCTATGTCAACGATGCTTTCGGAACAGCCCACAGGGCGCATGCGTCCACAACAACGGTGGCTCGGTTCTTTGAAAAGCAGGACAAGGCATTTGGTTTGTTGATGGAAAACGAGATCGAGAATGCCAGGAAGGTGATGAAAAATCCACAACGGCCGTTTACAGCCATCCTTGGTGGTGCCAAAGTATCGGACAAGATCCAATTGATTGAAAATCTCATGGAATATGTCGACAACCTCATTATAGGAGGGGGCATGGCCTACACTTTCATCAAAGCCAAAGGTGGTCACATTGGCACCTCACTGCTGGAAAAGGATTTCGTAGATTTTGCCGGAGATCTGCTTGAAAGGTCAAAGGATATGGATGTAGACATCTATTTTCCGGAGGACTCCGTCATTGCGGATAAGTTCTCTGCCGATGCACATGCCAAAGTGAGCGACAGCTATCTTATAGATGATGAATGGATGGCGCTTGACATTGGACCGAAAGCTATCGACACGTATTGCGACATCATCAGGAAAAGCCAGACCATCCTGTGGAATGGGCCATTGGGCGTGTTTGAATTCGAACAATTCTCAAAAGGCACTTTTGCCGTGGCGCAAGCTGTCGCAGATGCCACTTCGGAAGGCGCTTATTCCCTCATCGGGGGTGGTGATTCCGTGTCCGCTGTCAATCAATCCGGGCTCCAGGATAAGGTCAGCTTTATTTCGACAGGCGGTGGTGCCATGCTCGAATTTCTCGAGGGTAAAAAACTTCCGGGCATCCTAGCCATCGAAGGAGATGGCGAGGATTAATCCAGCCTTTGGATAAGCAGGATCAATGTCAGGATAGACATCGCCTGGGCGACGGAGTCGCTCAGGACCTCTGTCCAATTCACTTCTTCCTGGTCGTCCGTTGTATCTTCCTCCTCAATCACATATCCTACGCGAATCACTGAACCTTGCTGAACCTGGGGATACTTGCGCGTTATAAAGGCCCTTTTGGGTCTTTTGATCTCTCCATTGGGATGTTCAACAAAAACCTTGTTCCTGTCAGCTTTATCACTTAATCCTCCGGCGTATTCATTGATATAAAACAATGCATCCTTGCCCTTGTGAAAAGGCACATGGATCTCGTTGCCTTCGTTGATCGTCTCATCACTCAAGACCTCCCTGACCTTGGTCGCCCCGCGGATGGTGACAAATTCCTTGATCTTGGGAATGTCTATCACATCACCATCCTTGACAACGAAATTGAATTCCGACCGCCTGTCTTTCAAAATTTCATCCAGTTTAATGACGATCTTGCCGTAGTCCTGTTCTGACCTTTCAAGAGTGGCGCCGGCAGTAAATGCTTCATTGGTGATGCCTCCTGCCCTGGTAATGATCTGGGCGATCGTTTCATTGTCATTAACGATAGCATAAGGTCCGGGGAATTGAACTTCACCCCTGAGGAAAACCCTTTTCTGCAGTTCAAAATTGGGTATGTAACGGACGGATATATTGTCGAATGGCGCTAGCTCGAATTCCGGGTTGTCCGAAGAAATAACATTAAAATCACCATCCATTTCGAGGTTGGCTATCAGGGTCCGTGTGGGTTGATTGTTGACGATCTGTATGCGTGAGACTTCAATGTTATTTTTTGAAGCCGCCAGTTTGAATCCCCCGGCAAGGGTGAGCAGGTCGCCAATGGTCATATTGGCACCGTACTGGTATTCTCCCGGATTATTGATGGCACCTTCAATGCGGACACTGGACTCTTCAATAAAAGTGTTTTCGGAATACACCACAAGGCTGTCGAATGGCTGAAGAACATAATTGCGCTCATTTCCGGGGTTGCTTATGATCTCCTGGAGATTGTTGACAGAGAGATATTCTTTCAACTTGGGATTGAGCGGATCAGTCCTGTGGATGACAGCCATATCCGACGCATCCCGCCGGACACCTCCTGCAAGAACAACGGCTTCGCTGATCCTGATACCCTGGCTAATATCATAGGGAAAACGACCTTCAAACCTGACGGCGCCGGCCACTGCAATTTGGGCAGCGTCTGCAAATCTCTGGCGGGACCATATTTCGAGCATATCCTGATCCTGGAGGAGAATATCCGCCTGTCCCCCGGTTTGAAGGAGTACCTCATCCGGGTTAAGTCTGATATAGGAGGTCGTCCCATCGGGGTATTTCCTTTGCAAGTATGCGAGATCCGTCCTCGAAGCGTTTTTCAGACCAGCCTTGAGGATCAATGTACTGAGACGCATCCCTTCTGTACGTTCATAGATTCCCGGTTTTGTGACCTCGCCACTGATGACCACAAAATTATCGGCTTCATCCTCGATTGTCTCCACAATAACAACATCACCGTGGATCAATGGAAATTTTTTGTTTTGGCTCACATATTCCGGCCAGTTGATATCTATGACCTTTTCATTCTCCCCTGTATATCTCCTGATCTGGATCTTGCCCAGAAAGGCATTTTCGGCAAAACCACCGCAATAGCCCATGAGATCTGACAATCCTTCCCCTTTGATCAGTTCGTATTTCATTGGACGGCGCACAGCCCCTTCTATGGCAACGATATTTTCAGCGACAGGCACCAGGATAACATCGTTGTTGTCCAGGAAATGATCACCTGTGACGGATGGATTCTTCATGAACTTGTAGATATCCAGGATCTTTTTTGACCCATCACCCTTAATCAGTTCAATATTCCGGAGGCTCCCAATATCATTCGGTCCTTTGGCAGCGGCCAGGGCATTGAAGGCGGTGTTGATTGCCGGTATCGTCACTGGACCGGGCACCTCCACCTCACCATAGATACTGATCTGCACTGTCCTTGAAGAGACGAGAGCCACATCAAATTCGCCCTTTGAAAAACTGTAGTAAGCCGCAAAGACCTTTTCGAGCTTATTTCGCGCGTCGGCAAATGACATTCCTCTGAGGTAAACTCTCTGAGCGCCATTCAATATGCGGATATACCCACTCTTATCAACAACATACTCGTTGTCAAACTGCGACCGACCCCATACTGCCACGGCAATTTCATCACCTGATCCAAGAACATACACATCAGGCACTTTCACCAATGAAGCTTCATTCTTGAGGGAAATGGCCTTCATCCTAAACAACTCCTGGCCGTATATTGTGATCTCCGGAACATCTTCCTCCGCCACCTCCGTGACGGGTTCTGGCTCAATAGTGGTAGTGTCCGACAAGGATTTATCCTCAAGGCCGGTATCCATTTCATCTGAATTTTCCGGGATCACTTCTTTATCCTGTTCCGCGCGTTTCCTGGCTTCCAAATCAGCAATGATTTGTTCTATCCTGATAAAATCAGCCTGGGCCATTGTCGCGGGATCCATGTTGGCAATATCAATGCCCTGAGTCAATAATTCCTCCCTGACCTCATCATAGGTCAATCCCCGCTTTTCCAGCTCCGTCCGCAGTTCAGTCTCACTCAGTGGAATATTCTGTCCATTGACATCCAGGGCATGTATCAAAAACAAAAAAGGAAGTATCAACCAAGTCCAGCTTTTCATTATTCGATGGATTTAGATAAAACGATAATATTCTCAGCTATAAACGCCTGTTGTGCCTCTGTCAGTTCAGTGTGCATGGGTAAAGATAAAACAAGATCACATGATTTTTCAGCAATCGGGAATTCGCCTGCGTTATAGCCATATGCCAGGTAGGCTTTCTGCGTATGCAGGGGTTTGGGGTAATAAACCGCGGAAGGGATGTGCCTTTTGGCCAGGGCATCTTTCATCCCATCCCTATTCTCCAGAACTTTGATGGTGTATTGGTGAAAAACATGGCGTGCATTCTCATCCCTGGAAGGCAAGGCTACTGAAGGACAATCAGCAAGGAAACGATCATAGCGATCCGCTGCAACAATCCTCCGGCGGATAAAATCCTCGAGATGATCGAGTTTGGCATTTAAAATGGCTGCCTGGATGGCGTCAAGCCGGCTGTTCATGCCCACAGTCTCGTAGTAATATTTATCCTTCGATCCGTGGTTTGCGATCAACTTCATTTTCCTTGCCAGGTCTGGATCATTTGTACATATGGCCCCGCCATCCCCATAGGCCCCCAGGTTTTTTGAAGGGAAGAATGAAAATGTTCCCATCGTGCCCATCGTCCCGCATTTTTGCCAGGAGGAACCTTTATACTCTGCGCCGATTGCCTGGGCTGCATCTTCGATGATGGGAATGCCATGACTATCCGCGACCTCAATAATCTTCGACATCGCGGCGGACTGGCCGAACAAATGAACGGGGATAATGGCTCTTGTCCGGTCAGTTATTGCCGCTTCGAGTTTTTCCGGATCCATATTGAACGTGGCTGCGTCAATGTCAACAAAGACGGGTTTAAGGCCCAGCAGCGCAATCACTTCAACTGTGGCTATGAATGTAAACGGTGTGGTGATGACCTCATCCCCGGGGTTGAGATCGAGCGCCATGAGGGCTATTTGCAAGGCATCAGTGCCGTTGGCACAAGGGATCACATGCTCTACATCAAGAAATCGACCAAGCCGCCCTGCAAAAGCGCTGACTTCCGGACCCTTGATGAATATCCCCGAATCCAAAACACTTTGGATAGAGGCATCTATTTCTTTCTTAAGCCGGAGATACTGACCGGTCAGGTCCACCATTTTGATGTCGTCCATACGGACAAATGTAAAATTTATAATACGCTTCGTCACGGTGAACCACGCCTATTTCACTATTTTTATTGGATGAAAAGCATGTTCACACTGGCCTTGGTTATATTATCCATGTTCATGGCCCTTGGCCAGGAGTCGGATGTCGGCGCCGGAGACTTTCTGGGCCTGGGCATCGCGTACGGCGCCACAGTGCCCGCAGGGGATTTGGCAGACAGGTTTGGCAGCGGCTTCGCTGCCTCACTGGGAGCGCACTACTTTGTCAGTTCGATTAAATCCAATTTCGGACTGGAGGCATCCTTCCTCTTTGGCGGTTCAGTGAAAGAAGATGTCCTGGAACCTTACAGGCTGTCTAACGGGGCGATCCTGGGCAACAATGGAAGCCTGGCAAGTATCTTCCTCCGACAGAGAGGCCTCACCCTGTTTCTCACCTTTGAAAAAATCATCATCGGGCTCAGCGGCAACGAACGATCAGGTCTCTCCGCAGGAATTGGTGCGGGCGTTATGCAGCACAACATCCGAATCCAGGTGGACAGCCAGAATGCGCCACAATTTACAGGTAACTATGCCAAAGGATACGATCGAAACACCACTGGTCCAGCTGTCAAACAGAGCATCGGGTACACACATCTTGCGAAACGCAACAATTTCAATTACAGGATCCAATTGAGTGTGATCGAGGCCTTTACTCAAAACCGCCGTCTTATAAATTTTGATACGCAGCAAAAAGAAACGGGAACAAGACTTGACCTCATGGCCGAGGTCAGGTTCACCTATTTCCTGCCGGTCATTGACAGACGTCCCGCAGAGGAGATATTCTATTGATCTATGCTGAAAGCTTACAGTTTTTTCTTGAGATTATACGTGCTGGGAATCAGGTGCGCCGCTTTGTGGAATTCCAGGGCCAAAGGCCTGATCAGTGGAAGGCGTAACCAATGGCAAGGTATAGCCGACTGGCGAGAAAAACAGGCTGGCAAAAAGATCATCTGGCTGCACGCCGATTCTTATGGCGAATTTGAGATGGCCAGACCCTTGTTGACAGCGATGGACGCTTTGCCATATGATCATGCCCTGGCAGTCAGTTTCTTTTCTCCATCGGGATACGAAAATGTGAAATTTGACAGTGTTGTCCTGAAATTTTACCTGCCTTTTGACCTGGCCGGGACACAAGAAAAACTCATTGACATCCTGAAGCCTGATGTTGTCCTGTTCATGAAGAATGCGATCTGGTTCAACTTACTTGATGTCCTCGTCCGTCACGAGATTCCCTTCATATACGCAGGCTTTCACCTTGTTCCGGGAAAAAAACTCAGTTGGCCCGTCATCCGGCCATTGACATCACAACTGAATAAGGCTTTTGCCATACTGACAAAGTCAAAAATATCGACTGACTATCTTACAAGCATTGGTTTCAACAATACCCGGTTTTGGGGGGATACCCGGGTGAACCAGGCTTTTGAAAACCGGGACAACCCCGGTAAGCTGCCGGGAAAACTCATGCGCTACCTGGAATCAGGCGAGATCATCGTTTTGGGCAACCTTATGCCTGAGGATTTTGGGATTGCCTCTGCATTTGTCAATGCCCATGCTGGCACCAAGATTTTACTTGTCCCTCATGATATCGATACAAAAACAGTTCAAAGACTTGGAAGCTTGCTGAAGACCGGTTTTGACCTGTGGACAACTTCGGGAGATGTCATCCAGTCCTCTGTCCTCATCTACGACGTCATGGGCGATCTCAGGTATCTTTACAGGTATGCACATTGGGCCTTTATCGGGGGTGGTTTTGGCCAGGGGCCACACAACATCATCGAACCCCTGGTTTACGGCATCCCTGTCGCCTGCGGCCCTGCCATGAACCATTTTCCGTTCGCTGAAGAAGCTGTTCGAGCCAATTTCTTGTGTCCTGTTAAAGACATTCGCGCGCTCAATGCCTTCCACGAAGCTGCAGGAACACGGGATATGGGTATATTCAATCAGCATACACAAGCATTTCTTGAAGCAAATCAGGCTGATTTAAATATTTTTACATCGATTTTACATGAAGCGCTTAAAAAAGATCAATGAACTGAATATCCTGGTAGTCGGCGACATCATCATCGACAGGTATATTATGGCCGGACGCGTTGGACAGTCTGCAGAAGCCGATGTGCCACGCTTGACAGATCTCCGTACGACAGAATCACTCGGCGGTGCCGGAAATGTTGTGGCCAACCTGAGAGCCTTTGGAGCCAAATCACAAATCGCTTCCATCATTGGTGATGATGACCTTGGCAGACGGATCCGGCAAATGCTTTCAACGACCAATTGTGATGGCCTTCTTGTGGATCCTAACCGCAAAAGCAGCTTGAAGATCAGGATAACAGATGCTGATTTTAATCAATTCCTGGCCCTCGATGATCACGACACGCATCCCCCAAACGCAACTACTCGGACAAATTTCCTGAACATCCTGGAAGATCTTATGAATTCGGGAATCTTCAACGCAGTCATCCTGCAAGACTATGACCGTGGATGCCTTGATAGACAGACGATTACATATATTCTTGACAAGTGCACAAACATGGGTATCACGACAATTTCTGATCCCAAGTACCGGAATTTTGAGGTATTATCGCATGCGGACATCTTTAAACCAAACCTTAATGAATTGCGTCATGCCGCAGGCAGGACCGTCCTGCCTGACATCGAAGACCTTCACAGGACAATTCAGGACCTGGGGATCAGCAGTTCATGTCAACGCCTTTTTGTCACGCTCTCGGAAAATGGGATTTACTACTTTTCGGAAGGGAAATCCGCAATTTCATCGGCAGAAAAAATTGACCACCCTGACGTCAGCGGGGCAGGTGATGCTGTCCTTGCTGCCCTCGCTGTGGGCCATCACCTCGGACTTGAAAACAAGGCTATGGCCCGTCTCGGGAATGCTGTGGGCGCTGCGATCTGCCGGGAAAAAGGCGTATCGGCAATCGATCCTCATGATGCCATTCAAATCGTTTCTAGTCTTTGAGAAGACATCTTAATTGGGAATAAGTTTTTAAATTCCAACTTTCTAAATAGTTCAATAAAATCTTTTATTAAATTTGGTGTCCCATCAAGAGGGAATTTTTCAGACAAAAAATTTATCATGAAAGAAATTTATACACGCATTTTATCCAGTCTGGTATTTGCAATGGTGCTGGTGTCTACAGCTTCTGCCCAGAATGTAAATACAATGACTGTTAATTCTCCTATGGATATTGCAGGAGATTACACAATACAAACCGCTTCATTTGGTGATCAATCCGGCGCCATGTTAACCGGGGACCTGATGCTGGGTGATGACAATATGGCCATCGACTCCAATGGAGATGGCAACAATACAGGGACGACAACAGATGGTTGTGAAGCCATTACGAATGATGTGTCCGCGAGTATCGTTGTCCTCGACCGTGGAGAATGTTTCTTTGGGACTAAAGCAGAAAATGCTGAAGCAGCCATGTCCGTCGCTTTGCTCGTGTGCAACAATGACACGGCCAATCCAGACGCCCTTCTTCAAATGGGTCCCGGGCAAAATGGTGAAGGTGAAAACACGACAAACCTTGCTGTCATGGCCTCCTACAATACATGCCAGACCATCAAGGCGGCGATGGCCAATGGCACGGTCAATGTCACATTTTCCTATGTAGAGCCGGATTGTGCGCCTGTAGTATACGGACCTGAAGTGATCTGGGGTGCAAACGGTGAAGGTGCATTTGACGGTGGATTGAACGACTGGACGGTAGACAAAGGCGAAGGCACAAGCCTCGACGACGGCGGCTGGTATTGGGATGTCAATGGGCAGATTGACAGGGGTGCGTACAACAGCACCCAGCCAACAATTGCATCTCCCACGCAGTGCAATGGCGCAATGGTCTTTGATTCAGATTACTATGATAATCTCGGTACAGCAGGTGCATTTGGTTCAGGCCCCTGCCCTTCTGATGGCAACATCTTCTGCGAAGGCATGCTGATGTCACCAGTGATTGATGTTGCGGCCTCTAACCCTTCTGGGTTGATCCTTCAGTGGCACCAGGCGATCCGCCACTTTAACAGTCTGTACTTTCTCCTTCTCAGTACTGACGGCGGCGTCACGTGGCAGGACACGATCCAGATCAATGAGGAATTTGCCACGAATGGACCTCACAACCTGGATGATGTGCAAAACATACCGCTCTGTGGCTACAATGATGCCACCGATTTCAGGTTTGCCTTCCTCTACCTCGGCTATTACTACTACTGGGCAATCGATGACGTTGTTCTGATCAATGAAGGCAACGCAGATGTTCGTGCCAATGAAACGTGGTATGCCATCGCGCCTAACTACAGGACACCGATGACCCAGGTGACAGAAGTGCCGTTCATGATCGATGTAGAGAACCTCGGCAACAAGGATGTCGAAAATGTCGCTGTCAATGTCTCCATTCTTAATACGACAACCTTGACTGAAGTGTATTCGGATCAGCTCGACTACGGTACAGTCCCAGGGTGTTTCCTCGATGAGAACCGGGTCTTCCCCAATACCTTTGATATTCCGGAAGAATTGGCCGGTTACAGGGGGACATATACTGTGACTGCAGACAATGACGAAGTCATGACAAATAACGAACAAACCTTTGATTTTGAGGTGACTGAGGATGTGTTTGCCAAAGTATTGCCAGAAGCAGAAGGTGGCGGCCTTGTAGGCATCACACCTTCCGCGTCTTACTGGTCCGTAGGAAACTACTATTACGTGCCCAATGGTGCCGGCTATGTCGCCAAAACCATTAACGTGGGTATCGGCAATGATCCTTCAGGCGCGTCATTCTCTGGATTTGTGAATGTTGTCCTATACAAGTGGATCGATTTGAACGGTGATGGCACGTGTAACGGCAATGAGCGTATTCCTATTGGTCAGGGTGATTTGATAGTGCAAAACTCCCTCGGTACGGCTTTAAGGGACATGCAGGTTGACCTCGTACATCCCGATGGTGTGAGCCCTGTGGCTCTTGAAGACAATACATCATACGTGGCTATTGCGCACATGAACCCGATCAGTGCAGCTGACCCGGTCTATTCCATGCTGGCAGCAGATTCTGAAGAAGACAGGAATTTCTATTACTTCCCGATGGCCTTTGCCTTTGATACGGGATTTGGCGTTGGCCGCTACGGCAGTATGTTCGGTACGGGTTCAGACGGCTCAGATATTGACTCCAGGGACTTCGGACCTTTCTACAATTTCGCAGTCTATGCGCCATTGAAGATTGAAAAAATGTCCTCAGGTACTGAAGATCTCAATACCGCACTTGACATCGAAGTCTTTCCAAACCCGGCATCGGAATTCCTCTTTGTTGATGTCGCCCTGGAAAACAATTCACCCAATTTCTCACTGGAATTGGTCAATCTCGCTGGCAAGGTCGTTCACCGCAGCACGTACAGCAATGTGTCAAAAGAACGATTTGAGATCAATCTACAGAACATTGAGACAGGTATTTACATGATGAACATCCGCTCCGAGGACGGATTTACAAGCAAAAAAGTGGTCGTTCAGAAGTAAGCAACCACCACATTACGATATAAAAAAGGCTGTCTCTTCGAGATGGCCTTTTTTTATGAGCTCAAAGTGCCGACGTTTGCCTGCAAGGCAAAGTACGGCATCCCGGCTTAGCAAAGCTAACGTCGGGGCTGAAAGCTGAAAGGGAGAAGCTTAATGCTGAAAGGGGGAAGCTCAAAGAGCCGACGTTTGTTTCTTACTTTTATGCGAAGAGTCTCTGACCAGAAAGCAAAGTGCAGCATCCCGACAAGGCTTACCTTATTCGGGACTAATTGTTTAATGCACATTGATCATCGATCATTGCTCAATGATCAATGATCACTGCCCATTCGTTCCAGGCTCGCCTCGATCGTTTCGATCCGCGCCAGGCCATCCGCCAGCTTTTTGCGTTCTTTTTCGACAACCTGCGCCGGTGCATTTTTGACAAACCTTTCGTTGCCCAGTTTTTTGCGGACGGAATTCACAAAGCCCTTCTGGTATTCCAGTTCCTTGGAGAGCTTCTCCACCTCTTCTTCAAGGTCGATCTCCTTGTCGAGCTCCACGTACATCTTGGACTTGCCGGTGATGAAGGCCACCCCATTGACATCTTTATCGGCGTCGAGGAAATCGATCTCTTCGATGTAGGCCATCTTCTTCACAGCCTCTTCAAAGCCGGGCCACTCAAAACAGGCATTGCTCTCGCTGGTGCAGATGACATGCAGGCGGACAGGGTCCTTGGGCTTCATTTGGTTCTTATTGCGAATGTCCCGGACATTGGAGACGATAGATTTCAGCATCGACATGTGGGCGTCGAGCATATCGTTCGTACTTTGTGCCTTTGGATATGGGGCAACAATACAATCGTCACCGCCATTTCGATCTTTCATCACATGCCACAATTCCTCCGTAATGAAAGGCATGAACGGGTGAAGGACAATGCAAATTTTCTCGAATACTGACAGCGTCCGGGTGTACGTGGGTTCATCAATTGGCTCACCGTACGGTGGCTTGATCATTTCCAGGTACCACGAAAAGAAGTCATTCCACACGAAAGTGTACAATGACATCAAGACATCCGATATCCTGTACTCGCTGTAATACCTGTTTGTCTTTTCAAGCATGGCATTGAATGCATTTTCAATGTAGGCATAGGCGATGTCATTGGTGACGGGTGTGCTTTTATTGCTGTCCACCTTCCAGCCATCCACCAGCCTCAGGCCGTTCCACAGCTTGTTGGAAAAATTACGCCCATTTTCAATGAGCTTCTCATCAAAAAGGAGATCTCCCCCTGCAGGTGAACAGGATAACATTCCAAAACGGACCGCATCTGCACCAAAATCATCTATGAGTTTGAGGGCGTCAGGGGAATTCCCCAGAGACTTACTCATTTTCCGTCGTTGCTTATCCCGGACCATACCCGTAAAATATACATGGCTGAAAGGCATATTATTTTCCCATTCATAACCGGCCATGATCATCCTGGCGACCCACAGGAAAATGATGTCCCACCCCGTCACCAGGACAGAGGTCGGATAGTAATATTCAAGTTCTTTCCTATTTCTAAACCCGTGAAATACAGAGATCGGCCACAGCCACGATGAGAACCACGTATCCAG
>JBFKJL010000007.1:0-23028 GCA_041631795.1 Saprospiraceae bacterium
ATTGTATAAGTCCTCAATGCAGGTCACTGGATAAATATTGCTAAAAAGTCACTCTTTTTTCGAGAAGTTCACCATCCCTTTCAACTGTGACAATCACGGTCTGACCCGCTTCAAATGACCCCAGGGCACGCATGTAGGACATCATGTCGACGATCTCGATATCTCCCATCGTTTTGACAATATCCCCTTTCATCATATCTGCATTATGCGCCGGACGTCCTTCTCGCACCCCGTCAATGCGCATGCCCTTGCCATCAAAGAGATAATCCGGAATAACACCCAAAGTCACTTTGAAATCGGGCACTTCTTCGCGCTCATCTTTGGTTTTTGTAAAAGTCAGCTTACCCATGTCATCTGTAGCTTCGATCACCTGGAGGATAAATGACGAGATATCGGCAATGCCTTCAAAATTCACAAGTTCAATATCATCGCTTGGCCTGTGGTAATCCTGGTGCTGTCCTGTAAAACAGAAAAGAACGGGAATATCTTCGAGATAAAAGGATGTGTGGTCAGAAGGACCGATGCCGGATTCTTTTCGCGCAAATTTAAATTCCGGCGACTTGATGCCATCGAGAATGGACGTCCATACAGGGGATGTGCCTGTGCCATGAACAGCCAGCTGCCTTTCGGCATTCAGGCGGCCCACCATATCCATATTGATCATGTAATTGAACGTAGACAGATCATATGTGGGATTTTTTACGTAATAATTCGACCCCCAAAGACCTTTTTCCTCCCCTGAAAATGCAATGAAAAGGAAATTCTGGTTCATTTTCTTTCCGACCAGGGATTCCGCAATACTCAACATAGCAGATACCCCGCTGGCATTATCATCTGCGCCGTTGTGAATGGCTTTTTCTCCCGCATGCAGCGAGCCTTCACTTCCATATCCAAGGTGGTCGTAGTGAGCTCCTATGACAACAGTATTTGCAGCCCCATTGTCCATGTATCCAATCACATTGCGCACACTAATCGTTTTGTCCCCTTCAGATGGCTCCAGGGAATGTGGGTTGGCCCTCATGACACGATCAAAATCCTGGTAATAGGATTTCTTCTCAGGATTCCCATAGGTTAAACCAATGGCCTCCATACGCCTGGCAATGTAAGCCGCGGCAAGGCGCTCACCTTCTGTACCGGTCTCACGACCCTCAAGTTCATCGGAAGCCAGGTATCTGATATCAGTCTCAATACCAGTCGTGGATACTTCCGGCGCAATATTTTTTGTGGTTTTGCAACCAATAAAACCGAATACGGTTAGAAGTAATAAATAGAATGTTTTTCTTTGCAGAATCTTTAAATCGAATGTAGATATGAAATTCATTACCACAGTTGTTTTTTCTTTAATAATTATTGTCATGTCCTCCTGTAAACAAGATGCACAGGATAAGGATCACAAAAGTATTGAAAATTCAGATACTTCCCCACTACTCTATCCAGGTGAAAATCACCTTAAAAATATTCGCCAGTTGACATTTGGTGGCGACAATGCAGAAGCCTATTGGAGCTTTGACGATTCAAAACTGGTCTTCCAGGCCACATATGACAAATGGAATGCAGCATGCGACCAGATCTTTGTTTATGATCTTCAAACAAATGCTGATTCAACATATACGCCTCCCCTTGTCAGCACTGGTAAAGGGCGTACAACTTGCAGTTACTTCATGCCCGGCGACAGCACGATTATTTATGCATCCACACACCTGGCGGGCGATGCGTGTCCTCCGACACCCGAGAGAAGGGCCGATGGCAAGTATGTATGGCCGATCTATGAAAGCTTTGACATATTTATAGCGGATATGGAAGGGAATATTGTCAAGCAATTGACAGATACCCCAGGATACGATGCCGAGGCCACAGTGTCCCCTAAAGGAGATAAAATTGTTTTCACATCCATGCGAACCGGGGACCTCGAGTTGTACACCATGGACATCGATGGCTCAAATGTCCAACAAGTGACTGATGGCCTGGGTTATGACGGTGGAGCGTTTTTCTCGCCGGATGGCACCAAACTTATTTTCAGGGCTTCACGTCCGCAAACCGATGAAGAAGTTGACACATATAAAAACCTCCTTGCTGAGGGACTGGTCCAACCGACTAAGATGGAACTGTATGTGTGCAATGTCGATGGCTCTGATCTCAAAAAGATCACTTCACTTGGAAACGCCAACTGGGCACCATTCTTTCACCCCTCAGGAGAAAAGATCATTTTTTCATCCAATCATAATAGCGAACGCGGGTTTCCATTCAACCTCTTCATGATCAACGTGGATGGAACCGGGCTCGAACAAATCACTTTTGACAAAACATTTGACTCTTTTCCGATGTTTTCTAATGATGGAAAGCAACTGGTCTTTGCCTCCAACAGAAACAACGGCGGGACCCGCGACACGAATTTATTTATCGCAGATTGGGTAGATTAATGGAAAACACCAAACAAAACAAGTCGATCGTCACGTGGATGAAAAACCTTGGATTGGGTGCCTTTACGTTCTTTATGCTCAAAGGCATGGTCTGGTTGGCGATATTTTTGGGATTGTTTGAAGCCTGTAAATAGGACTTTCAATCCATAAACGATCCCGCCACAACACGCACAATAAGGATTTGTCCTCAAATTGTGTTTTAAGAAATTCCGTAAATCCGGTAATCTTTGAAAAAACTGATCCATTTACTGAAATGGTCCCTGCTGGTCACCCTTTCTTTGGCCGTTCTCATTATAATCGGGTTGAATGTTTTCAGTCCTTCCCTGAATGGAACGGACGACTCTGCTCGTAAATACTTTAATGAAAGGGACATCCGATGTGCCATACACTATATCCCAAGCGGACAACACAATCTTAGAGTTATAGAAACCGGCCGATCTGACCCTGAAGCACCCCTTATTTTATTTATCCATGGGGCCCCCGGCAACTGGGCCGCATTCAGAGGTTATCTTGCAGATCCTGGGTTGCGCCAGCGGGCACGATTGCTCTCTATGGACAGGATCGGATATGGTCAGACATCCCTCGGGCAATCAGAGAAAAATATCCGGCCGCATGCCATGTCATGTCTGGACATCGTCAATTACTTCCAGCCCAAGTCGGTAATCCTGATCAGTCATTCCTATGGCGGTCCCATAGCAGCCATGGCAACCACCATTCATGGAGAATACATTGGCAGCCACCTAATGATCTCTCCGGTCATTGATCCCGACAATGAAAAGATCATTTTTGGAACCCAGCTTATCAATACCCAATTCTTCAGGGCCATCTTGCCGGATTTTATCAATGTTGCTTCTGATGAAAAGTTTTCCCATGCAGAAGCTCTGTGTGAAATTTCGGATATATGGGAACGGATAACTGTGCCCACTATCCACATGCATGCGCCGAATGACAAGATCGCACCATATGCAGAAAATGTGGCCTTCAGCCTAAAACACATCAATCACGGTATTCTCGAAGTGGTCACGGTCGAAGACAGGGACCATTTTATTCCATGGAACGCCCGTGATATTGTCACTTCTTATATCCATTATTTGTTAGACCCCAAAGTGAAGAATATTCCGCAATAGCGTTATTTTGTACTACTTTCACCAGTCAATTCACCATCTATGTCAAAACTGACACCATTCCACGTTGCCGTACCTGTGGACGATTTAGACGCGGCAAGATCCTTTTACACCCAGGTATTGGGATGTACTGAAGGGCGATCTGACAAATTATGGATCGACTTCAACCTGTTTGGACACCAGTTTGTCGTCCATTACAAGCCTAAAAGCGGAGGCGATAAGCTTCATTCCAATCCAGTCGATGACCACGATGTGCCCATCCCCCATTACGGCGTGGTGCTGGCCTGGGACGACTGGGAAATGCTTGCCGAAAAGCTAAAAAATATGAATATTCCATTCATTATTGAGCCCTACATCAGGTTCCGGGGACAGGTCGGAGAACAGGCGACCATGTTCTTTAAAGATCCGGCCGGCAATGCCCTGGAATTCAAATCATTTAAAGATGTGGACCAACTTTTTGCCCGATGAAAAAGAACGGGAAGTATCACATCGATGCAAAAATTGAGGAAGCCTTTACCCTCCCCACATCATTTTACACCAGTGAAAATGCATGGTTTGATTCGATCGATAAACTCTTCTTGCCGGCATGGCATTACCTCGGAGACCAACATGAATTATTAGGCCAGGAAGTGTCACAGATCCCTATTATACTGTTGGAGAATGTCCTGGATGAAGCTGTGGTCTTAACGCGCAAAGACAAGACCATTCGTTGCCTTTCCAATGTGTGCACGCACCGCGGATTTATGGTCTGCACCAAAGCGGCCAATAAAGCCAGTTTGCAGTGCAAATATCACGGCAGAAAATTTGATCTCAACGGACAGTGCACAAAAATGCCGGAATTTGAAGGAGTGAAAGGATTTCCGGCACCCAGTGATCACCTCCGCCAATTTCCTGTAAAGAACTGGCACAACATGTTGTTCACCTCCCTGGGGACGCCCATCAACTTTGTCGGCATCTTCGACCGCGTTGAAGAGCGGCTGGGCTTCATGAATTTTAGTAAGATGGTGCACATGCCCTCCCTGGACGCAACCTACATGGTCAATGCACACTGGGCGCTATACTGTGATAACTATCTTGAGGGATTTCATATTCCATTTGTCCATCACGATCTGAATGCACACATTGACTATGGGCAGTATGAAACTCAGGTTTTCGATCACTTGGTGTTGCAGATCGGTTACACGGGCACCAAGGGTCACAGCTTTGACCTTCCCCCCGATCATATTGATTTTGGAAAACATATCACGGCTTACTATTTTTGGGTTTTTCCCAATTTCATGATCAACGTGTATTCGTGGGGAATACAATTAAATTGTGTGCGCCCTGTTTCACCCAATCTCACAAAGGTGGACTTCATTTATTATATCCTGGATCCGGATGACCCACGTTTCGCTGATGGTGATGCCCTGGGCCAGAAGACCCAGGAGGAAGACGCCATGATAGTCGAAGGTGTGCAAAGCGGTATGAGGTCACGCTTCTATTCAAGAGGGAAATTTTCACCGCGGAGAGAGAAAGGCGTACACTACTTTCATCAATTGATTGCAGAAAAAATGAATGACCAATGAAACATATGCAGGCCATATACCTGACAAAACACGGCGATAGCCAGGGATCATTTGAGATCCGTGAAACACCGATACCGGTACCTGGCCCCAATGATGTGGTCATTGCGGTGGCGGCTTTTGGACTGAATTTTGCCGATGTCCTGGCCCGCAGGGGCTTGTATCCGGACGCGCCAAAGAACCCCGCAGTCCTGGGCTATGATGTCGCCGGCACAATACATGCACTTGGAACAGAAGTGAAAGGCCTTAAGATCGGTCAGAGAGTCACTGCCCTTACACGATTTGGAGGTTATGCGGAATATGCCAAAACAATGTCCGAGGGAGTAGCCCCGATTCCGGATTCCATGGACTTTGGCACGGCAACAGCCCTTGCCACCCAGGGTTGTACAGCCTATTTCTGTGCAGAAGAGTCCGTGACCTTGCACAAAGGAGACCATGTGCTCATTCAGGCCGCAGCAGGGGGTGTGGGCTCTCTGCTCGTGCAATTGGCAAAATTTCGCGGCTGCACAGTCTGGGGGACCTCGTCTTCACATAAAATCGACTTTCTGAAGGACCTGGGCGTTGATCATCCCATTGATTATACAAAGGAAGATTTTTACAGCCATATCCGGGAAAAAAAAGGGAAAATGGGGATCGATGTTGTCTTTGACAGCATCGGCGGCAAGGCCTTCAAGCAAGGGATGAAATTACTGGCACCTGGTGGGCGCATGGTCAATTTTGGCGCAGCATCACAGGTGAGCGGAGGGAAAGCAAATAAACTGAAAGCGCTGGGTGTCGCATTCAATTTTGGTCTGTTTTCACCCATTTCCCTTCTGATGCAGTCCAGGTCACTCATAGCTGTCAATATGCTCCGCATTGCTGATCACAGGCCGCATGTGTTTAAACAAGTTCTCGAAAGTGTCGTTGAAATGTCAGGAAAAGGTATTATTCATCCAAAACTTGGCAGGTCGTTTCCAGTGTCTCAGTTGGCTGACGCACACGATTACCTGGAATCGCGCCAGTCTATTGGAAAAATCGTTGTTGAATGGAGAAAATAGAAAAAGAATCAAAAACCAGGTTCAGTGAACTGAACCTCAAACCGCGCTTGCTTGAAGCCATCTCATATATGGGTTTCGAAACAGCTACCCCCATACAGGAACAAGCCATTCCCGAGATACTGAATGGCAGAGACCTGATCGCTTGTGCACAAACGGGCACGGGTAAGACCGGGGCATTCGTGATCCCCGTTGTCAATATGCTCATAGATAAAACAAATCCTGGGACCTCGGTACTCATCATCGTTCCGACCCGTGAACTGGCCATCCAGATAGAACAACAAATAGAAGCATTCTCTTACTTTGTTCAAGTGGGATGTAAAGCTGTCTACGGTGGTGGATCCGGAATGGATTGGGATCTGCAGAAAAAAGCCCTGATCAACGGAACAGCCATGATTGTGGCCACACCCGGAAAACTCATTTCCCATCTCGGCATGGGTTATGTGGACTTCAGCCATATCAAGCACCTCATCCTCGACGAAGCGGACAGGATGCTCGATATGGGTTTTATTGATGACATTAACAAGATCATATCCTATTTGCCAAAGCAGCACCAGACGCTGATGTTTAGCGCGACCATGCCCAACAGTATCAAGCAGCTTGCAAGAAAGATCCTTGTCGATCCCAAGGAAATTTCCCTCGCCGTATCAAAACCGGCAGAAGGTGTGCGTCAAAAAGTTTTCCTGACCTATGATAACCAGAAGATCGGTCTGATCACAGAACTTCTGAAACTCAGAAAATCACACAAGAGCATTATCATTTTCACATCGACAAAAAGTAAAGTTTCAGAGATTGTCCGTGCGCTCAACAACGCCAAACTTCCTTCAAGTGGAATATCATCCAACCTGACACAGGACGAAAGAGAGAAAGTGCTTCGTGACTTCAAAGCCAAGATCATACGTATTCTTGTCGCCACTGATGTGATGAGCAGGGGCATCGATGTCAAGGAGATCAACATGGTCATCAATTATGATGTGCCTCACGATGCTGAAGATTATGTCCATCGTGTGGGCAGAACGGCCAGGGCTGAAGCGAAAGGCGAAGCCATTACCCTGGTCAATCCCAAGGATATGTGGCGTTTGCAAAAAATCGAAGACCTTATTGAAACAAAATTGTCCAAATTACAACCTCCGGAACAGTTGGGTCCCGGTCCAGAATGGGACATTAAAAGACGCAAACCCGGGAATAAGGGTAAACACAGGAAAAATAAGAGAGGTCCGGGATCCCACAAATCCAGAGGCGGAAAAGGGAGGAATAAACGACGATAAAGCCCATTAACACAGCCTGCATCTGGTCGATTCTTCAATAGCCAAAAACCAAAGTGATCCCCGGCCCCTTCCTGTAATTACATATATTCCGGGTAATCTGGATTGTACATTTGGTCTCTGATATTCTCTTCAAGATTGGTCAAAAAGTGTCCGGGCACCAGGCCATCTTCAATGCCAACTCTCGTCACAGCGGCTGCAATCTTTACGCTGACATCCTGGATCCTGTCAAATGAAGGATAAATGGTGCCACGCTCTAATTCGCCCATACTGACTTCCTGGGAGACGACCTTGGCAGCTTCCAGGAACATCCTGTCTGACACAAGCCTGGCCTTGCTGTATATGAGTCCCAGTCCAATTCCAGGGAAGATATACACATTGTTGCCCTGGCCAGGTACGAGGGTCTTATTCTTGAATTCCACGGGATCAAACGGGCTGCCACTGGCAAATATCGCCTTTCCATCGCTCCAATTATAGGCTTCTTCTGCAGTACACTCAGATTGTGATGTCGGATTCGACAAGGCAAAAATGATTGGACGATCATTGATCAATGACATCAACTCGATAACTTCCCTGGTGAATTGCTTCGGCTGCCCACTCACGCCTATAATGGCTGTCGGTTTCAGGACTTTGACAGCCTCGATGAATTCCGTGATCTTCTCGTGACCATGGGCGTAATTGAGTTTGTGCGGCGCAAGATCCGTGCGTTCGGCACATACCAGTCCCCTGGAATCGAAGAACCAATTGCGCAATCGGGCATCTTCACGTGACATGCCTTCCTCAACCATTGCAGCAGTAATGATATCGCCAATTCCTATACCGGCTTCACCGGCACCCAGGAACAGGACCCTCTGATCAGTGAGCTTTTGACCAGTCATCCTCAATGCTGAATAAAGTCCGGCCAGGGCCACACTTGCTGTGCCCTGTATATCATCATCAAACAACCGGGCTTTCTCCTGGTATCTTTCGAGAAGCATAAAGGCATTTTGAGTAGCAAAGTCCTCGAGCTGAATCACAGCATCCGGGAATATTGACTGTACGGCTTCCACGAATTCGTCCATAAGTGAGATATAGACATCACCTCCCACACGCTTTTCCTGTCGTCCCAGGTACAGAGGGTCTTCGAGCAACTTCGCGTTGTTCGTTCCGACATCGATAGTGATTGGCAGGCAAATCGTAGGATCAATCCCTGCACATGCTGTATACAAGGCAAGTTTTCCTATTGGAATCCCCATGCCATTAACACCCAGATCTCCTAACCCAAGAATGCGTTCACCATCTGTGACAACAATGACCCGAGCATTCTTGTGGGGCCAGTTGAGCAACAATTCCTTGATACGGCCTCGGTCTTTAATCGATATGTACAGACCCCGGGATCTCCTGTAAATATGACCGAACAACTGACAGGCCTTTCCCACAGTAGGTGTGTAAATCAGCGGCATCACTTCCTTGAGGTGTTCCCTGACAACATGATAAAAAAGATTTTCATTCCTGTCCTGGAGTTCAACCAATGCCATATATTTTTCAAGGTCATTGGATATTTTTCTGACATTCTCCATAATCCGCTTGGCCTGGAGATCCTGAGTGAGTACCCTGGGTGGCAGAAGGCCTCGCAAACCGAGAATTTCTCTTTCTCTTGCCGTGAATGCCGTTCCCTTATTCATGACGGGGTTATGAATGAGTTTGACACCTCTTTCTGAAGGGACCTTCACGTTTGGCTTATTTGTGGGTCCTTTATAATCCGGAGAATTCTCCATGGCGTTTTGGGCTTTTGTTTTTTCTAATAACATCATTTCTCTATTCTAATGAATCAATTATTAATGAATTAAACGGCATAATTATGGCAGAAAACAGTATGAAACCCTATTGGGGATCATGTTTTGATATGACCTTGCTCATTCCCCTGAACGGCAATAAGCCACGGAACAAAATGGCCCTGAATTAAGATCATCCGGACCCGATCATTCGCACATTAACACCAGTTGGGATTCAAAGAAAATCCACAGAAGTAACCGCATCGAAAGGAAAAAAATGGGACCGCGCGTTTCTTGACGACAGCGGCAATGCTATTGTATTTGACGCCTCAAGTAAGCACTTGCCCTGTAACGTTCCTCATGATAAAAATTGTAGAGATTGTCCAGTCTTTCCACACACTTTTTAAATCCGATTTCGCGGCCCCATTCGAGGAGTCCTTTCGGATAATTGACCCCTTTTGTCATGGCGAGGTCAATCTCTTCGGCACTGGCAATGTTGTAATAGGCAGCGTCTGCGGCTTCATTGATCAGCATAACAAGGATTCGGTCAAAGACAGACTGAAGCTGGCTTCGGTCTGCCACCTCTTTTGGGACATCCTCATCAGAATAATTGTAAAATCCACGACCTGCCTTGCGACCAAGATACCCGGCATCCACTAATTGCTTTTGTGCAAACGAAGGCTTATAACGCGCTTCATGGTGAAATGCCTTCCAGACAGTCTCGGTAACCATGTAGTTGACATCATGGCCGATATAGTCCATCAGGGCAAACGGACCCATCCTGAAACCACCCAGTTCAGTCATAGCTGTGTCAATTGTGGGTATCGAAGCCAGACCTTCTTCGTGAATGCGCAGGGCCTCACTGTAGAATGGCCTGGCTATTCGATTGACAATAAACCCAGGAGTATCCTTTGCGACAACAATGTCCTTGCCCCAGTTCGCCATGAGTTTCGAACAAATTTTCACAAGTCCGGGGTCTGTCTGAATAGCGGGAACCACTTCGACAAGGGCCATTAAGGGAGCGGGATTAAAGAAGTGCAGCCCAATGACCCGTCCTGGATAAGAACATGCAGAAGCGATGGCTGTTACAGGCAGGGAAGAAGTATTTGTGGCAAGGATTGTCTCACTCGGTACAATGCCCTCAAGGGTTTGAAAAATGGTTTTCTTGACATCAAGTCGCTCAACGACCGCTTCAATGACAAGCTGACAATCCGACAGCCCTTCAAGGGAATTCACATAGTACAGGCGGCCAAACAGGGCTTTGGCTTCGCGATTGCTCAACTTGCCTTTTTCAACAAGCTTGTGCAGAATTCTTTGAATCCGCGTTTGCGAGGTCAAAATTGATGCCTCCTCCTTATCATAGATAAAGACATCATGGCCCGCGTTTGCTGCGACCTGTGCAATCCCTGTACCCATGGCCCCAGCACCTATCATCCCGATATTTTGTATAGACATATCTTTCATTTATGTAGAATTCTGAAGACACTCATCGAAAAATTGTCACTTTCGAAGAGCTGATATAAATATAAATTATAATTTAGGCGTATCAATGCAATAATATGGAAAACAAAGCTACTTATACGTCGACCGCGATCAGGTATGGTCTGTATATCGGCGCAGCCCTTATCATCCTTTCGCTCGTATTTTACCTTCTTGGGATGGTAGACCCAGAAACTGGACAACCCAAAACTATCACTTCCATTATCAGCTGGGCCGTGACAATCATTGGAATGGTTATGGCCATTATGTATTACAAATCAAGCAATGAAGGTTATCTCAGTGTGGGCAACGCCGTCATGGTTGGCCTGATGACAGGGCTTATAGCAGGTGTGATTACCGCTGTTTGGAATTACATCTTCTTCACATTTATAGACCCGCAATTGATCGAAATCATGAGGGATAATGCCATAGACCAGGCGATGGCGCGTCCGGGTGTAGACGAAAATGCCGAAGAAATGATCGAAAAATGGGTCAATACGATGACATCACCTGGCGTTATAGCACTTTTCAGTGTATTTTTCCAGGTTCTGGCCGGTTTGGTTGTCGGATTAATAGGCGGCCTCATTTTGAAAAACAATAGACCGGAATTTACAGTCTGATCATTTGAATCAACTAAGATGGAATCTATAATCAAAAACGGCCTCTTTATGGGGGCCATACTCATTGCTTCATCCTTTGCTCTCTATTTCACGGATCCTTCCATCTTCATTAATGCAAGGACCTGGGTGCTTCTCATGGTTTTGATCGTCCTCATGGTCAAAACAGGGCTTGACCAAAGACGCCTTCAGGAAGGAGTCATGAGTTTCGGCGAAGCCTTTCGATCCATGTTTATGGCCACAGCTATCGGCGTTTTCTTTTGTACAGTCTTTGAATACCTATTATTTAATTTTATCGATCCCGGGCTCATTGAAATTCAAAGAGAGATTGCCCTTGAAGCCCTTGACAAAATGTCTGGTTTTCTCGGGGAGGATGGATACGACATGGCCCTTGAACGCATTGAAGAACAGGATTTTAATACCGTGGGTCAGTCCGTCATGGGATACTTCATGCGCCTGATCGCTCCAAATGCTCTCTTCTCTGCCCTCATAGCACTCATCATCAAAAGAAATCACACCGGACCCTGATTTTTTACCTGACAACGATTTATCTTCGTTGCTGTATGGAAATATCTATCGTCGTTCCGCTTTTCAATGAAGAAGAATCATTGCCAGAATTGGTCGAATGGATAAACCGTGTTTTGGATAGCCATTTTAAGCTTTACGAAATCGTCCTCATCGATGATGGAAGTACAGATCGCTCCTGGCCGGTTATCCGTCAATTAAAAAAAGAATATCCTCATATTTCAGCTGTCCGCTTTCAGAGGAATTATGGAAAGTCTGCAGCGCTCAATCTGGGCTTCAGGGAGGCATCAGGTGAAGTCATCATCACTCTGGATGCCGATCTTCAGGACAATCCTGATGAAATTCCACACCTCTACAAGATGATTCGCGAAGAAGGCTTTGATCTCGTCTCAGGCTGGAAGAAAAAAAGACATGATCCGATTACAAAAACATTGCCTTCAAAGTTCTTTAATACAACTACCCGACTGATCAGTGGCATCCGCCTGCATGATTTCAACAGCGGCATCAAGGCATATCACCGTACTGTGGTTAAGAACATTGAGGTCTACGGCGAGATGCACCGCTATATACCGGTCATCGCCCACCATGCCGGGTTTTCAAAAATCGGTGAAAAAGTGGTCAACCATATGCCAAGAAAATATGGGCAAACAAAATTTGGTTTTGAGCGCATTATCCGTGGATTTCTTGATCTGCTGTCCATATCATTTGTAGGCAAGTTTTCACAAAGGCCAATGCACTTCTTCGGATCGATTGGGACCGTCCTTATTCTTGGAGGATTTGGAGTTCTCTCCTATCTGTCTTATTTGAAGATCGCTTTGGATATTTCCGGGATCGCCGACAGGCCCTCTTTCTACCTGGGGTTCTTACTGCTAATCCTCGGTGTTCAACTGTTCATTGCAGGCTTCCTGGCCGAGATGATATCCAGGAGCGCACCAAACAGGAACCAATACAATGTGGCAGACAGATTATAAAATCAAATAAACTCCTCATGGAAACATTTAAGTTTATGACCTCAGACGGATTCGATCTTTTTGCATGGACATCAAAAGTTGAAGATCCCATAGCAGATGTCCTTATCGTCCATGGTTTTGGAGAACACTCCTCGCGGTATACCTACGAAACACAATCATTCAATGACAATCAACTGTCCGTGTATGCGTATGACCAGCGCAATCACGGTCGCTCAGATGGCCGTCTCGGATATATCCATAATTTTGAAGGCATGATCAGTGATCTCGATGTCTTCATTAAGGAGATGGATCTAGGCATCCACAGGCCATTCTTTATTTTTACTCACAGCATGGGCGGGATGGTCACATCCAATTATTGCATAGCCTCGGCAAAATTGCCAGAAAATCTAAAAGGCATTGTCTTTTCGTCACCCTTCCTGATGCCTAAAGCGGATATGGCCCCCATCCTTCAAAAAATCTCCCCCATTGCCGGCAAATTGATGCCGCTCATGAAAACGGTGGAAATCGACACAAGACAGATATCCAGGGACCCTGGTGTGCGTCACGATTACGAAAAGGACCCGTTTGTTTACCACGGTGGCGTCTATGCCAAAACAGCAGCCACTTTTTTGAAGGTGATGAAAAAAACATTGCCTCTTTTGAACAAAATCTATCTCCCCATTCTGGTCATGTACGGCAGTGACGATCATCTTGTCGAAACCCAGGGGGCCGTGGAACTTTACAAAAGAGCATCGTCAAAGGATAAAAACCTGGTCCAACTGGAAGGATTCAAACACGAAATTACCCGGGACATCGGCAAGGAAGAAGTCATGCGTCAAATCCTCGACTGGATAACATCTAGGGTGCACGATTAAGCGCAATGGTCAGGTGCTGTCCAACAACTTTACAATGTTCCGGCCGCGGCTTTTGATACCAGGACTACCCTGGGGAAGGATCATTTTTACAACCTCTGATAATTCGGGGATCAACGTCCCGTGTCTCAAGGCAATTTGGGCTGCCACAGTCATGGAAAAAACCCTGATGGCGACAGGCTGTCGTGGGTCAAGGAGATAGCTGAATGCAAGCACGTAGAGATTCCCTTCACAGGCTTCAGGAATTTCCATTTTTGAAAATACCCGCATTGTATTCCTGATCACCGCATCGTGGATGGGTCGCCTCAGGTTCTCAATCATTTTGTCCGCATACGGCAAGATGGCCTCCGGATAGAGCTCACCTCCCCGTCCGACAATCCATGCGGCTCTTTGGTGGGTCCGCATATCGGAGGCAAAGAACAATTGCATCAGGGCCTATATTCTTGACTTTTTCTCACACACAAATGCCACCATCCTTTCCCTGGCACAAGCACTCTGCCCCTGGTTAAGCGCCTCCCTGAGAGTCTCCAGATCTTTATTGTCTCCCCTTCCCATACGTTTTAAATTTAAATGTAATTTTTCTTTCTAAATAACCTGATATTTTTGAATTCAGGTATCTTTGTTGTTTACTTGGAACAGGATGCGGATATTTAAGAAACACCTTGTAACTGCTGCATTGCCGTATGCTAACGGTCCCTTACATATTGGGCATTTGGCTGGCGCCTACCTATCTTCAGATATTTATGTCAGGTTCCTGCGATTGATGGATAAGGATGTTGTTTTTGTCTGTGGATCCGATGAGCATGGCGCTGCGATCACCATCAAGGCCCTCAAAGAAAAGACCACGCCGCAGGAAATTGTCGATAAATACCATGACTTATTCAAGGATACCTTTGAAAAGATCGGTGTTTCATTTGACATATACCACCGCACATCTTCACAACTGCACCACGAAACATCCCGGGAGTTTTTCAAAAAACTCTACGAAAAAGGGGAATTCGTTGAGAAAACAAATGCCCAATACTACGATGAAAAAGCGAAACAATTTCTAGCAGACAGGTACATCAAAGGCACCTGCCCCAAATGTGCCTACGAAGAAGCTTACGGAGACCAATGCGAAAACTGCGGGACTTCACTAAGCCCTGCGGACCTCATCGATCCTGTAAGTACCCTGACCGGAGAAATTCCCGTATTGAAAGAAACGACCCATTGGTATCTGCCTTTGAACAAGTACGAGGATTGGCTGAAGGAATGGATTTCCACTGGTGTGTTGGATGGAAAAACTCTGCACGATCCGTCAGAATGGAAAAATCATGTCCTTGGACAATGTAAATCATGGCTGGATGCCGGCCTTGCAGAAAGGTCGATGACAAGGGACCTGACATGGGGTGTCGACATGCCTGCAGATATTACCGGGAGTACAGGCAAAAAGCTCTACGTGTGGATGGATGCCCCAATCGGTTATATCTCAGCCACCAAGCAATGGGCCAAAGAGCACAATGCATCATGGGAGCCCTACTGGCAGGATGAAAATACAGCCCTTGTGCACTTCATCGGAAAAGACAATATCGTCTTCCACTGCCTGATCTTTCCGGCTATCCTCAAAGCGCACGGTCAATACATTCTCCCCATCAATGTCCCTGCCAATCAATTCATGAACCTGGAGGGCCGCAAACTTTCGACATCGAAAAATTGGGCCATTTGGGTCCACGAATACCTGGAAGATATGCCAGGTAAAGAAGATGTCCTCAGGTATGCCCTCATCAAGAACATGCCAGAACTCAAAGACAGTGAATTCACATGGAAAGGATTCCAGGACGCAAACAACAATGAACTGGTCAATAACCTGGCGAATTTCGTCAACAGGGTTGTTGTCCTGACAAATAAATTCTTTGACGGCACTGTTCCCGCATTTGATGAAAACAAGGATATCTCGGGGTGTGACAATGAAGAGGAATTGAGTTTCCACGATTCGGAATTGCTCCGACTATACGATAACATCGATACGATGTGTACCTACATCAGGCAATTTGATTTCAGGAACGCCCTCAAAACAATGATGGAAATCTCATCACAGGGCAATCAGATCCTCCAGTTTAATGCACCCTGGAAGGCCATAAAAGACGATATGGCATCGGTACAGGTTGTCTTGAACCTTTTAATCCAGTATGTAGCCGCACTTAGTGTTGTGTCTCAGCCGTTCCTGCCTTTCACATCAGAAAAGATGCGGAAACTGTTGAATTTGCCCCCCCTCAATGACAAAGGAGAACTTCTCGAATTATGTGACAAACTGGCCAATGGTGAATTGCTGGTCCCCCTGGAGCACAAAATAAGTGCACCTGAACACCTGTTTTCACGCATTGAAGATGATGTCATCAATGCCCAGCTTGAAAAGCTCAAGGCGGCAGCGCAAATAGATGACCAGACGGAAAATCCAGTCAAGTCAACCATTGATTATGAGCAATTTATAAAAATGGATATGCGGACGGGGACAATTCTCAGTGCAGAAAAAGTCGAAAAAGCCGATAAACTTCTCAAGCTTTCAGTCGATCTTGGATTTGAAACACGCACCGTCGTATCCGGAATTGCCCAACATTATGCCCCCGATGACATCGTCGGACAGAAAGTTGTTGTCCTGGCCAATCTCGCCCCGAGAAAGATCAGGGGAATAGAGTCAAAAGGCATGATCCTCATGGCCGAAAATAAAGACGGTAAACTCTACTTTGTGGGATCCAATAACGACTCAGAGAATGGTCTGTTGATCAGTTAAACGCCTATTTTGCAGTAGTGCAACAATACTTTCCCAGTGGAAAAACCCGCCCTTAAATACATGACGTTGATATGTTCAGCCCTTTTATTGCTTTGTCCCAAAAGCACATATGCCGATAGCCTCTTTTTTCATTCCGTATATCCGCAGACTGCGCTAACGCTTGCCCAAACCCAGGGGAAATTTGTCTGTGTGTTTTTCACCGACTCTACTTGTAATAAATGCCCGTTGTTCCTTCAAAAGGTCACCAATCACAAGAAAATCAATAAATTATTGTCCAGGCATTACGTATCCGTTTTGGCTGATCTCTCTTCCATTGAGGGCCAGGCTTGGCAAAACACCTATGGATTCAATACTGTGCCGGGTGCTTTGGTTCTCAACGCCGACGGTACAGAATTCCATAGACATATCAATCAACCTTCCATGGCTGAGCTCTACAGGTCATTGCAACAATTGGTCAGGCTCCCGAGAATTCCCGGTCCACCCTCCGCACTTTTTTTTGAAGAAATAGATCAGCCAGACAAGCCAACATTTGCTCAGCAGGTCCATATCCCACTTGAAGTATTTTATGTACAGGCAGGAGCATTCTCATCGTCAGAAGCGGCTGAAAATCATGTGAACAGCATCTATGCAAAGAGTGCCCTGGCAGGAATTGTTCATCGGGAATTCAGGGAAGAGAAGCTCCTCTACATTGTGCGATTTGGGTATTATAACAATCAGAATGAAGCCATAAAAGTACTGTCAATCATACGGAACAATGGGTTTACAGGGTTTATTAAAAAACTCTGATAAATTTACATCATGTTCTGTGGTACGACTTTTTCGATCAAAACATGTCCTCTTATACATTCGGGATTCCTTGTGTTTTTGCTTTTATTGATCTTCAATGCATCTGCCGCCCAGCCGGAGATCTCCAGTGAAACCAGGATATCACTCCTGACCTGTCGTCCCGGGGATCCTGTTTACTCTACTTTCGGACATACCGCCATAAGGATTCAAGATCCTGTCAATGAACTGGATATCGCATTTAACTATGGCATTTTCAGTTTTGAAGAAAAGAATTTTACGCTCAAATTCCTCCGGGGCAAACTGCCATACATTTTGGGTATACAAAACTTCGAAAGGTTGCTTCAGGAATACCGGTTTGACAAAAGAAGCGTATTCGAGCAAGTCCTCAATCTATCGTATCCTGAAAAAAAGAAAGTCTTTGCATTCCTGGTTGAGAATTACAAGCCTGAGAATAGAAAATACATGTATGATTTCTTTTTTGACAATTGTTCCACGCGGCCCCGTGATGTGTTGAAAACGACCCTGGACCCGATAAAATTTCCAGAAAAAGGAAAGGATGCGACCTTCAGAACCTTACTCACTGAATACACATGGTCAAAACCATGGATGAGTTTTGGCATAGACCTGCTCATAGGAGCCATTGCAGACCGCAAGGCTGGTGTTGAAGAACAGATGTTCCTTCCTGAATACCTGATGGGACACCTGGATGGCACGACCCTGGATGGTCATGTTTTGACACAACCGACCACATTGGTCCTCGACTTTGAAAATGAACACCAAAGGCGAAAAGATGCCCCTTTCTTTACACCAATCCTTGTTTTCTGCCTCTTTCTGGTTGTAGATGGTTTGCTTCTCATTAAACGCCCAATAATACTGGCTGTATGGGACAACTGGTATAATCAGATATGGTATTTCTTCCTGGGTATAGGAGGTGTCGTTGTCCTCTTCATGTGGTTTGGAACTGATCATATGGCGACCAAAAGCAATTACAATATGTTGTGGCTCAACCCTTTATTCCTGGGTCTCCTGTCTGGAACGGTCCAAAAACCATGGGTGATTCGGCTCCTCCTTGTTGGGCTCGTGGCTTCATTGTTCATTCCTGTTATGGGGCTCCAGCAATTCCACTTTGCATCCGTCCTCATAATCATTTCCACAATTTTCAAACTCACCCGGTTATTGCTTAAACTCTATAAAAAGGCCTGACCTTTTCACAAGATTTCTCGCCTTTGTCGTTCGTATAAACAAGAAAACCCGCCTCATCAGGCGGGTCGTCAGGTTTCATTATCATTATCATTCTCTGTTATTAAGACAGGAAAAAAACGATTTACCCCTACTAATTATATTAAAATAAATCTTAATATGAATAAATACTGAACTAAACCGCTGATAATCAAATAATTGGACATTACATTTTTGGTGGCTCAAATTATTATTTTTAAATTACCACAAGAATATATCTTCAAACCCAAAATTTCATACCAATGAAAACACATCTGACCTTATTCGCTTCATTATTTATTTCATTCCAGGCGGCCGCGCAACCAGATTTTTACAGTGAGGTGACATTGCCGGGCAATACACCGACAGGCCCGAATCTCCTGCTTGAAGACCTGAATGGAGACCAGGTCTTTGAGGTCATATTCATTGAAGACAATGATCTGTTTATAGGGAAGCGCGATGACAACAATTTTGCCTTTACATCAACATCGATCGGTTTTCCGACCTTTCTCAGCCCTCCGCACGATCACAATGGAGATGGCATCATGGACATCATCCTGTGCAATGAAACACATGGAACTAACAAAGGCGTTTATGTCGTGCTAGTGGATATGGATCTCTGTACCTCACCACCCGTAAAGATCCGCAACACACCCACTATAAAATCTGTATTTCAAGACCTAAATGGTGACAATACTGTTGATATAATTTATGGTAACTATATCGAAGGAAAGCTTTTGATTGAAAAATCTCAGCCTTTGGGTATGTTCCAGACCATTGTTGTAGATGAGAACATTGTTGGACTCATGGACTTTCAGCTCTTTGATGTCGACAAGGACGGGGATCTTGACATTGTCACGATCAATAATGTAGTCGGGCAGGTCAATGTCTATCTCAATGATGGGCAATGTAATTTTTCAAAGTCCACTGTGGATATTCTGAATCTTCCGGTGAAAATATCAATCGAAGATTTTAATAACGATGGCTATCTCGACCTTTTGATCGACGACAATTCAAATGAGGTATCCATTTTCGAAAATAAGCAGGATGGGACCTTTACAAACAATGCCTTTGACCTGGCAAAGGGTGTTGACACATGGAGTCATGCTTCTGGAGATTTTGACCAGAATGGTACAGTAGATATTTTATCCATAGGTGCAGGCAATAATGTGGCGCATATCCTTCAAAACGATGGTACTGGGACATTCACCAACACACAAAGTTTAAGTACCGTGGGGAATGACCCTGGTTTCGGCGTCTTTGGCGATGATGCATTTGCGCAGTCCGGTGAGTTTTTCATAGCTGTCAATAATAATCTTGAACGCATCACGGGATTTTCGCCATGGGCCATGCACAATATTGATGCGCCCGGGCCGGGTCCACACGCGATCCTGGGCACCTTCACATTGTCCAATCTCAATTTCCTGGCCACTGTCGCAAATGGCAATATCGTGATATACCAAAATGAGAATACCAATCCCGGCACATGGTTGAATAATACCATCACAAATACTTTGGGAGCCCTCGATATACAAAATGCAGAGTTCGCTGACATCAATACAGACGGGTCACCGGATGTCATTTTCTCAGATCCCAACCAGGGTGTTTTGATGTCAGAGGGCAACCCGATGATGGTGCCTTACGGTGCATTGATGGTGCTTGATGACGATCCCGCCCAAAAAGTTCATTACGGGCATATTCAACCTGGCGTACCTGGATTGTTTGTTCTGACACCAAATGACGAGGTGAAGTTGAAGGCGATAGTCAATGGAAATACTGTCAATGTCCAGTCATTGGATACTGAGGCGAATGCCCTGGATTTTGCCCTGGCAGATGAAGACGGCAACGGGGTGGATGATCCGTTAATTCTCTCCGAGGCAAAAGTTGAGCGTATTTTAATCGATGACATGGGTGGGACATCCCCCACAACGCTTGAACTCTTTTCTCCTCCGATAACAGGGGGCACCATCTTCCAGGACAGCCCCGGTGAGTTTGGGATTTCACAGCCGCTTCCTGCATTTTTCTCCAATCCGAATAAATCCGTGATGTATACAAAGAATATCATCTCAACGAATCACCCGGACACATACAATGTGAGCCTTGGAGATATTGACAATGATGGTGACACAGATGCTGTCGCTGCTTCGACATCGACAAACAGGATCTCCTGGTTTGAGAATATCGACGGCTTTGATTTTGCTGAAAGGATCATTGTCACAGAATATTCTGATCCGACTTCGGTTTTCCTGATGGATGTCGATTTTGATGGCGACCTCGACGTGGTTGCCGCATCAGAGGGAAACAATACATTTGACTGGTTCGAGAATCCCCTTCTCGATAACACAGTTCCCGTTGCTTTCATTGAATTTAATGCACACAAGGCTGGAGAAACAGCAAGGTTGACCTGGTCAACGGCGGTTGAAACCAATAACAAGGGTTTTGACATACAAAGAAGCCGGGACAATTTACGTTGGACAAGCATTGGATTTGTCAATGGCCGCGGGACGACTCCAGACATATCAAAGTATACATTCACTGACGACCATCCTTACTCCGGCATCAATTACTACAGGCTGAATCAAATTGATTTTGATGGCCGAAGCAGGTTGTCTGATACAAAAGCCTTGAGATTCGACAAGACTAAGAGGCCTGTCACAATCTACCCAAATCCAGTCCGAGATCAACTGAATGTCTTGCTGCCCACTGATGCGGCAATAAAGTCGACCAAAATCATAGATGTCACAGGGAAAAATTTTAAAGCCAAATATTTGCCTGGCAATATGCTTGATGTATCCTTCCTGGACCAGGGAACCTATGTTATGGAAGTGGTCTTGACCACTGGCGAGCGAGTTGTGTTATCGTTTATCAAAATTCAGTAAATCAAATGGCAGAAAATGCACTGTGACATCACCAGAAAAATCAATTTCCAATAATTGAAAATTGATATTTGAATCGCCATTTTTGCATTTTGGGATATGAAGCATTTTTCAATAGCGCGGTTATACATCTACCCGGTGAAAGGTCTTAAGGGGATAGCCGTCACTTCTGCAGATGCTATGTCAACGGGTTTTTCAGGGGACAGGCAATGGATGATCGTGAATCAACGCGGACAATTTCTCACCCAAAGAGAAATTCCGGCAATGGCGGGTATCCACACCAGTCTGAACGATAAAACCCTGACACTGAGACGTAACTCCCTATCATATCAAGTGGACAATATGGATAAGGCTGGCAGAGAAATGGTCGTCACTGTTTGGGAACACAAAGTCATTGCAGTTGAACCTGATCCTGGAGCAAGTCAGTGGCTCAGCGATATGCTTGGCACCCATTGCCATTTGATCAGTCGTTTTCATAAAACAAAAAGGATAAAGACATTTGGCATACCCCCGGGACAAACAGTGCTCAGTTTTGCCGATGGGTATCCTTATTCTATCATGGGGACGGCATCATTGGAAAAATTAAACGAGCACCTTGATACGCCCGTATCAGAGGACCGGTTCAGGGCAAATATTATCGTGAACACAACGGAGCCACACTGTGAAGATTCCTGGGATCAATTTACCGCCGGCTCCGCACTTTTAAAAAATATCAAGGCCTGTGCCCGTTGCCAGGTCATCGCGGTGGACCAACAAACCGGAAAAAAAATTAAAGAGCCATTGGACACTCTGCGTCAATACAGACAGCGTGGTCATAAGGTCTATTTTGGCACTAATGCAATTCTAAGCCGTACTGGAACTATTAAAACTGGTGATCCTGTTGAGTTAAAGTGAATACACAGAAAAATACAATTGCCATACAAAGACTCACAGCCTTGTGGGCACTCGTGGAATCCGGCCTTGGTGGAATTTTACACGCCTTTAAAACCCCATTCAGCGGTCTCATTCTAGCCAGTATCGCCATCATCATTATCAGCCTCATATGTGCCCTGGCCGATGAAAAGTGGAAAACGATGATGTCTTCACTGCTTGTCGTCCTTATAATAAAAGCTGCTGTGAGTCCTCACTCTTCTCTTACCGCATATATGGCTGTTTCCTTTCAGGCGATACTCGGCGGTTTTCTCTTTAAATATATCACCTCGATTCCCTTGGCTACGATCCTTTTAGGAGTCATCGGCGTCTTGGAATCAGCGTTACAAAAGCTGATCGTCTTGACCTTACTTTTCGGCAATTCATTGTGGCAATCCATTGACACTTTTGGTGAATGGGTCAGTGATAAAATGGGTTTCATCATGTGGACATCGTCAACAAACCTCCTTATTGGTATCTATCTCGGCATCTATTTAATTGGTGGCTTCATCGCGGGATATATCGCCAACAGGATCATCCTGTCAGTCAGAAGGAACTGGTCCTCACCCGATTACCGGATTGCTATCAAAGAGGAAAATATTAGTGCATCTCAATCCAAAACAAATTCAAAGAAGCGACGGAATACTTTCCTGATTGCAACAGGCATCCTCATGATCTTGCTTGTTCTGTTTTCGTATATCCAGTTTGGATACTCGAAGGGCTTTTACATCTTATTCAGAACATTATTAATCATTGGTCTGTGGTATGTCCTGATCGGCCCGCTTGTCATGAAATGGTTATTCGCTTTTCTCCGGAAGAAAGAATCATCGGTCAGCAATGAACTTCAGGCGACATTTGACCTCATCC
>JBFKJL010000008.1:0-22354 GCA_041631795.1 Saprospiraceae bacterium
GCATGGATAGCCTGGGCGAAATCTCTTCTTTCATACTCACCGGCTATTGACAATTCGCCAAAGACCTCTCCCTTGCCCAGGATAGCTTTTGTGATCTCCTTCCCATTGTCAGCATAGGAACCGATCTTGACACGCCCTGAGTTGATGAAGAAAATCTTATCACTGCTCTGACTGGGCAGATAAATGTATTCATCCTTATCGTAGGTCGTCATCCTGTCCCCGCGCATGTTTTCACTGATTTTTTGGGGACAGAATATACCACCCACATCAATGTTTTCAAGATACCAAAGCGTTCTTTTCTCCATGTGTATTCACGATGAGGTTAAACAACATCAGTCATTGGCCGGTTTCATTTTAAAATCGTCAACCAATTTAGGAAAATTGGGATTTTTACTTGACAGGAGATCGTACTTTTCCTTTGTAGACAAATATTTGGGTTGTTGGGGTTGTTCGTAATCAGGGAACAACTCTGGCTTTGCATCAAAAACGATATTGAAATCTTTCCCAGGGAATGCCTGGTGCAATTGGTTCATGAGCTTGATTTCCTGCTTGAGGAAATCGATGTAAATATTCGACGGTGTAAAAATAGTAAGGATCTTGTCTGCCAGGTTGACCTTTGTCAAAGTCATAGCGGTTTTAAGGGATTCTGAATCCGAGCCGGATCCGTAGGATTTAATTATGGATAAAATGGAAGATTCTGTCCATGGCAGCTGATTTTCTTTGCGGCGAGCCTCATCATCCTTGATCCCGGTGATCAGATCATCCAGGTTTGTACTCAACGCAAATGATTTGGATTTGGCTTTTGAAGATTTCCCTCGAACGTTTTCTTTTACCTTTTTAGCTGAGGGACTGGACTGCGCCTCCTGGGGGGGCGTCACATGCACTGGTTTTGGGTCAGCATCAGTTAACTTTTTTTTTTGAGTGGCCGCAGGGGCTTCAGGCAAGCTTTCCTGGCGCCGGTTGAGGTAGACCATCCTTGACAGGGCAATCTCCACAGAAAGCCTTTTATGATTAGACCTGGGAAGTTGTACGTCCGTGTTGTTCATGATGGATAAAGCCGATAATAGGAAATGAGGTGGCGTCAGTGCCGACTGGTTTTCGTACCTATTCTTCAGGGAATCACTTGTTTCAAGAATGGCTGCTGTCTCTACATCTTTGACCATGAGTAAATTCCTGAGATGGATCCCAAGCCCCGTTATAAATTGTTCTGGTTCAAAGCCACTTTTGATTATTTTATCAAATTCGACCATGACCCCGGGAAGATCTTCGCGGATGCAGTTGTCAACAATAGAAAAATAATAGTTGTAGTCCAGGACATTCAGGCTATTGACAACTTCCGCATAGGAAATGGCGCCCTCAATCGAACTTGCCATTTTGTCATAGATCGACAGGGCATCCCTCATGGCACCATCGGCCTTCTCGGCGATAAGGTGGAGCGCTTCAGAATCGATTTGACGATTTTCTTTTTCTGCAATGACTTCAAGCTGTCCCACAATATCCTTGATTTGAATACGCTTGAAATCAAAGATCTGGCATCTGGAAAGTATCGTCGGTATTATTTTGTGTTTTTCTGTGGTTGCCAGGATGAAAATGGCATACTCCGGAGGTTCTTCCAGGGTCTTGAGGAATGCATTGAATGCCTGGGTGGATAGCATATGGACCTCGTCAATGATGTACACCTTGTAATGGCCCTGCTGTGGCATAATCCGCACCTGGTCATTCAGTGACCGGATATGGTCCACCGAGTTGTTTGAGGCCGCATCAAGCTCAAAAATATTGAATGACGTATTTTGCTCAAAGGCCAGGCATGAGGGACATGTGCTGCAAGATTTTATATGATCGATCCTGTTCTCGCAATTCAATACTTTGGCCAGGATTCGCGCGCTTGAAGTTTTGCCGACACCCCTGGGACCGGAAAATAGAAAAGCATGCGCCAGTTGATCGTTTTTCAAGGCATTCTTGAGGGTCTTCGCTATATGGTCCTGCCCGATGAGCTCATCAAATTGCCTGGGTCTGTATTTTCTGGCTGAAACAATGAAGTGCATAGGAAATCGAAGATAAGGCCATTCACTGAATTAATGCAATTATCCAGACCAACAAATATGATGATGCATGAATAATCGTTACTTTATTCATTGTAATGCCACAAATCAAAATTGTTGATTTTTTGTTTATTTCACGGGACCATTGATAAATTATGAAAATATCCATTGCGCAACTCAATTACTTCATAGGTGATTTTGAGGGCAATACAAAAAAAATGCTGGCTGCCATCAAACAAGCGAAAGCTGAAAATGCTGATATTGTCTGTTTTGGCGAACTGGCCACTTGTGGTTATCCACCCAGGGATTTCCTTGAATTTGACGATTTCATTCGACTGTCAGAACAAAGTATTCAACAGATCATAGAGGCTTCCGATGGTATCGCTGTCGTTGTGGGCTCCCCATCACGCAACCCGGTCCCGGAGGGTAAGGATCTATACAATTCATGCTATTTTATATACAATAGGGAAATACTTGGCATTCAGCATAAAACTCTCTTGCCAACCTACGATATCTTTGACGAATACAGATACTTTGAACCTGCTACAAAATTTAAGGTCATTAATTTCAAAGGCAAAAGAATAGCCCTGACCATTTGCGAGGATATCTGGAATATTGGCAACGAAAATCCACTTTACACCGTCTGCCCAATGGACATCCTGATCGAGCAGGAGCCGGATTTCATTATAAACGTGTCCGCTTCTCCGTTCAGTTACGACCATGTAGAAGAAAGAATAGAGGTTATCAGGGCCAATATCGAGCGCTATGGCATCCCGATGTTTTACAGCAACAATGTCGGGGCACAGACTGAGATCATTTTTGATGGTGGTTCAGTCGTCATGTCGCCAGATGGCTCTGTTTTCAGGGAAATGCCCTATTTCAGGGAAAGCCAGGAATATTTTGATCTCGATGCAGTGATCAGTGGTGGTGTCACAAACGAGCAACCTAAAAACAAGTATCTTGAAATCCACGATGCCATTGTCCTTGGCATCAGGGACTACTTTGGCAAGCTCAAATTTAAAAAGGCTGTCCTCGGATTATCCGGAGGCATTGATTCTGCAGTGACTTGTGCCCTGGCAGTGCGGGCACTTGGGGCGGAAAATGTTCATGGCTTGCTTATGCCTTCCCAACATTCATCGGATCATTCCGTAGAAGACGCCGTTGCACTGGCACAAAATCTCGGCATGACTTACGACATTATCAAGATTGAAAGTATCTACAAGATGTTTGATGACAACCTGGACTCAATGTTCGGTAACCTTCCAGACAATATCGCGGAGGAAAATATCCAGGCGCGGATCAGGGGCACGCTACTTATGGCGTATTCCAACAAATTTGGACACATCCTCCTCAATACCACCAATAAAAGTGAACTTGCCGTCGGTTATGGGACACTTTATGGAGATCTCGCGGGAGGCCTTTCAGTAATTGGCGATGTGTACAAAACAGAAGTCTATAAGCTGGCCAGATACATCAATAAAGATGGGGAAGTGATCCCTGAAAATACGATTATAAAACCCCCGTCTGCGGAGCTTAAACCCAATCAAAAGGATTCTGACAGCCTGCCCGAATACGAAGACCTGGATCCTATCCTTTTCAATTACATCGAAAACAAATTGGGCCCAGCGGACATCATTGGCATGGGTTATGACGAGGACCTCGTCAGAAGAGCCCTCAGGTTGGTCAATATTAATGAATTCAAACGGTATCAGACGGCACCTGTCATTAGGGTCTCATCGAAAGCTTTCGGCATGGGCCGAAGAATGCCAATTGTTGGAAAATATCTCGCATAATGACAAGAATTGGATCTGCCTTCCTGTTTTTGTGTTTTTTGGCGTGCCAAAACGAAGATGCATTTGATGCGCCGGATATCAGTCACATTGATTTTCAGCCCACCATCATAAGATTTGAACAAGACCTGTTTGGTTTGGACACGGGTGACATTAATAACGCCTTGACAACGCTTGAAACAAATTACCCGCACTTCTCAGAACTGTATTTCAGGCAAATTGTCCCATTGCACCACGAAAACAGGGACTCTTTCGACTCAAGAGTACTTGACTTTATTACAAATGATCACATCACCAGCCTTGTGGACACTGTCGGTCAGGTATTCGGTGATTTTAAAGAGATCGAAATGGAAATTCAAACTGCCTCCAGGTATTTCTTGTATTACTTCCCTGATTTCACTTTTCCCAGGCTCTATACCCTCATTTCAGAATTCGGCTACCAGACCTTCATCTTTTCCGATGGCGATGCAGATGGCATCGGTATTGGCCTGGATATGTATCTCACCCCAATGATCAATTATAAGGCCCTTGATCCTGGCAATCCCGCTTTTTCGGATTACCTGACAAGATCATACAATGTGGACCACGTCACAAAAAACACCTTTTCCCTGATTGCAGATGAAGTTTTAGGACCTGCTCCGGGTAAAAGGCTGCTGGACAGGATGGTTCATGAAGGGAAAAAACTGTATTTCCTGGCCAAGATCCTTCCAGCCACTCCGGATTCTGTTCTCATAGACTACAGCCAGGCTCAACTCAATTGGGCCAAAATGAATGAAAGGGAAATGTGGGCATTCTTTCTCAGTGAAAAGCTGATCTATGAAACCAATCATATAAAGATCAACAAATATCTTGAACCCGCACCGACATCGTCCGGCATGCCGCCAGCGGCTCCCGGGAGAACGGCTGTTTACATGGGATGGCAGATCGTAAAGGCTTACATGAATAGATACCCTGATGTTCCATTGTCGGAACTCATAGCAGAAAAAGACAGTCAGAAAATCCTTGAAAGTGCAAGATATAAACCTCCAAGGAAGTAATTTTCCCCTCCAAGTCACCATCCTAATCCCGCGCAGGATTTAATAATTGAACAATTTGAAGTAAACTTGCAATCTAAAATAAACTGATGAATAGGCGCGTGATTCCGGTCGTTGACCTGTCCGCTTTCACAGGCGGAACACCAGAAGAAAAAACGAATTTCGTTAAAAATCTTGGCGGAGCATTCCACACCATCGGTTTTGTCGGTGTAAAAGGACACGGTATTCCAAAAGAATTGGTAGAAGATTTTTACAGGGTGTCAAAAAGTTTCTTTGCTCTTGATACACATGAAAAAAGAAGATATGAAGTCCCCGGCGGTGCAGGTCAACGGGGGTATACCTCCTTTGGAAAGGAACACGCTAAACAATCCCAGGTCCCCGATCTGAAGGAGTTTTTCCAGTTCGGACAATACCTCGAAGAGGATGAATATGCCAGGTATGACTACCCGCGCAATGTCAGTGTGGATGCGCTCCCGGAATTCAATACTATTGCAAAACAGCTGTACAGAGTGTTTGAAGAAAAAGGCGGCTACCTTTTAAGCGCCATAGCGCTCTATCTTGGATTGGATGAAAACTACTTTGATCAAAAAATCAATAAAGGGAATAGTATTTTGAGGACAATTCACTATCCACCGATAACCAGTGAACCGGCATCCGCCATCAGGGCGGAACAACATGAAGACATCAACCTCATAACACTATTGGTAGGAGCTTCTGCGGGTGGCCTGCAGTTGCTCAATACCCGTGGTGAATGGCTGGACATTCAACCTGAAGAAGACGAGATTGTCATCAATGTGGGCGACATGCTTCAGCGCCTGACAAACAATTGCCTGAAATCGACGACGCACAGGGTGGTCAATCCACCGCGTAGCCAATGGCATGTGCCACGATTATCGTTACCTTTTTTCCTGCATCCGCGTAACGATATGTCCCTCGCGTGTCTTGGTTCATGTGTCAGCAATGAGAATCCGTGTCAATATTCACCTATTACAGCAGGAGATTATCTAAATGAAAGATTGGCCGAAATCGGTTTAAAAAAATAGTGTATGGAGAAGTACCGTGAATTCAGGGCCCTCAATCTTCCGGACATAGACCGTGAAATACTCAAATTCTGGGAAGATGAAGAAGTGTTCAAAAAAAGTGTAGAAGAAAGACCCGAAGATAATCTCTTTGTATTTTATGAAGGTCCGCCGTCTGCCAATGGCAAGCCCGGAATCCATCATGTTATGGCCCGAACTGTCAAAGACCTGTTTTGCCGGTTTCAAACAATGCAGGGCAAACGCGTGGAACGCAAAGGGGGATGGGATACTCATGGATTGCCTATTGAAATTAATGTCGAAAAAAAACTCGGTATCACCAAAGACGACATCGGTGTCAAGATCACGGTCGAGGAATACAACAGGCAATGCCGTGAAACTGTCATGCAATTCAAGGACCTCTGGGATGACATCACTCAAAAAATGGGGTACTGGGTCGATCTCGACAATCCCTATATCACATTTGAGAATTCCTATATTGAATCCGTCTGGTGGCTGTTGAGCCAACTGCACCAAAAAGACCTGTTGTATAAAGGGTACTCTATACAACCCTATTCTCCAGCTGCAGGGACCGGTCTGAGCACCCATGAGCTTAATCTGCCCGGGTGCTACAAAAACCTGAAGGATCTATCACTCACCGCCCAATTCAAAGTCACCAGGGATGAGACTTCCGAAATGCTTTTTCAAGGGCACAGCAATGATGTATATTTCCTGGCCTGGACAACAACCCCCTGGACTCTGCCTGGCAACTGTGCCGTTGCTGTCGGCAAGAACATCGATTACGTCCTTATCAGAACATTCAACCCGTATACAAAAAGCCCTGTGACCGTTGTGCTTGCAAAAGATCTTGTACCGAAGTATTTCAAGGAGGAAGGCCGTACCCGTGCCCTCGAAGATTTTAATCCGACGGATAAGATCATTCCCTATGCGATCATCAGTACTTTCAAAGGTTCCGACCTGGAGGGAATGCATTACGAACAATTGATGCCCTACGTCCAACCCGAACAAGGCGATGCTTTCCGGGTGATCCTTGGAGATTTTGTATCCACAGAAGATGGAACAGGCATCGTGCACACAGCCAGTGTTTTTGGAGCAGATGACTACCGCGTGTGTCTGGAAAATAATGTCCCCTCAATCCTTGTCAGGCGGGGTAAGGAATGGCTGCCGGTTGTTGACAAGCACGGGCAGTTTGTGGATGAAATCACTGACTTTGCAGGCCTTTATGTCAGGGAAGAATACTATGATGAGGACACGCGAAATGATCCGTCATTCGAATCCACAGACCTGCAGATCGCTGTAAAACTGAAAAAAGAAAATAAGGCCTTCAAAGTCGAGAAATACGAACACAGCTATCCGCACTGCTGGAGAACTGATAAACCCATCCTGTATTATCCGCTTGATTCCTGGTTTATCAGGACATCATCCGTCAAAGAAAGGATGGCCGAACTCAACACGAAGATCAATTGGAAACCGAGTCACACTGGGACTGGCCGCTTCCAGGTCTGGTTGGAAAACCTGATCGACTGGAACCTTTCGCGTTCCAGGTTTTGGGGTATACCCATACCTGTATGGAGAACGGAAAATAACTCTGAATCCATATGTATCGGATCTGTTGAACAACTGACTTCGGAAATTGAAAGGGCGAATAAAGTGCTCAACCTCAAACAAACAGTTCCGGAGGACCTCCATAAGCCCTATATCGATAATGTCATTCTCGTCAGCCCATCGGGAGAACCCATGAAGCGAGAGAATGACCTGATAGATGTATGGTTTGATTCGGGATCCATGCCTTATGCCCAATGGCACTATCCATTTGAGAACAAGGACGTCTTCAAGAAAAATTTCCCAGCTGATTTCATAGCCGAAGGTGTAGACCAGACCCGTGGCTGGTTTTACACATTACACGCTATCGCATCCATGGTTTTCGACAGCGTGGCCTTTAAAAATGTGGTCTCCAATGGCCTTGTACTCGATAAGGACGGGGTGAAAATGTCCAAAACAAAGGGCAATGTCGTCGATCCTTTTAAAACGATTGAAAAGTATGGCGCCGATGCCACCCGGTGGTACATGATGGCCAATGCCAATCCCTGGGACAACCTCAAATTTGATGTGGATGGGATAGAAGAAATCAAAAGAAAATTCTTTGGCACACTGTATAACACATATTCTTTCTTTGCCCTGTACGCCAATATTGATGGTTTCACTTTTTCTGAGCCACCGGTTTCCATGGACAAGAGACAGGAAATAGACAGATGGATCATTTCCCAACTCAACAGTCTAAAACAGGAAGTCCAAATGGATTATGCGGATTATGAGCCCACGAGAGCTGCGCGAAAAATCCAGACTTTCGTTGAAAGTCACCTGAGCAATTGGTATGTGCGTCTCTGCAGAAGGCGATTCTGGAAGGGAGACTATACGGAAGATAAGATCGCAGCCTATCAAACCCTGTTTACATGCCTTTTGACAGTCTCAAAACTGATGGCGCCCATCGCGCCGTTTTTCTCTGACTGGCTCTATAAAAATCTTAACGATGTGACGGGAAGCGAAGGCCATTCCTCTGTCCACCTGTCGCTGTTTCCTCAAAGCAATGGCCAATTCATCGATAAGGACCTCGAACAGAGAATGTCCTATGCCCAGCGAATCTCTTCACTTGTCCTCTCATTACGCAAAAAGGAAATGTTGAGAGTCCGACAGCCTTTGAACAAGATTATCCTTCCCATCCTTGATGAAAAATTTGAGCAACAGGTCATGAAAGTTGAAAACCTGATCTTGCATGAAGTCAATGTCAAAGACCTTGAATATCTTAAGGATGCTTCCGGCGTGATCAAAAAGAAAATAAAACCCAATTTCAAGACCCTGGGCCGACGCCTGGGTCCGCAGATGAAAAATGCCGCCCAGGTGATCGGTCAAATGTCACAGGAAGATATCGCTTTGATTGAACGGACAGGACAGTACACCCTGGTTGTCTCTGGCAATAAATTTGACCTGACACTTGAAGATTTTGACATTTCCGTAGAGGAAATCCCGGGTTGGCAAGTGGCACAGGATGATGAAATAGTTGTAGCTCTGGATATTCACCTCACAGATGACCTCATCGCTGAAGGGACAGCGCGCGAACTGATCAACAGGATTCAAAATCTCCGGAAGGAAAAAGATTTCAATGTCACCGATCGGATCAAGATCACGCTCAGCAGCCATGATATTGTCAAAAATGCTGTGCACCAGTTTGACGGTTATATTAAAAATGAGGTTCTGGCGGACAGCATTCGCATTTCGGATGCGACAGACGGAGAAAGTGTATCCCTGCCCGGAGACATCGACATCAATATCAGTATTGAGAAAGTCGGAAACTAAAAAAACGAGCGTAAGGCAAATTGTCCCATAACGATACCACACCAAATACAGAGCAGACAGACCAAAACACTGGTCAGGGTGTAGAATAGCGCCGCAGATAGTTGACCATTTTGCAAAAGGATGAATGTCTCCCCGCTAAAGGTGGAAAATGTACTGAATCCGCCGCAGAAGCCTGTCATGAGAAGCAACTGGTAGGAATGTGGTAAAGATTTCTGGGAAATAGCGGCTATCATAATTCCAAGTATAATGCAACTCATGGCATTGGATAAGAATGTGGCCATAGGAAAGGACGCCGAATAGGATGACAACAGTTTCCCCATCCCAAACCTTGCGAGTGCTCCGATCCCTCCCCCTATAAAGACATATATAACCGCCACTGTTATCCTATTTTTTTTATTGGATTGCGTTTTGACAAAATAAAATACAGCCCACTGGTCAATAAAGACGCCAGAGCAAACATCACGATGAGGAGGGCAACAGACCCCAGGTGCTGAAAGGTCAACACGATGATGATGAACAGAATATTAATGACAACGAGGATGGCTGTGGATTGCATGTGTGTCAGCCCGGCCTTGAGCAGCAAATGATGGATGTGATTTTTGTCAGGCGTGAATGGTGAAACACCGCGCATCATCCGCATAACAAAAACCCGAAGTGTATCAAATAATGGGAGAATCAGAATGCCGACAGCTGCCGCAGGTGCAGCCTTGAATGCATACCGGATGTCGTCATTGGCCACGAGAACTCTGTGATGCTCAATGAAGGATATGGCCAGGATAGATGCGACAAGCCCCAGGAGGAGAGAACCCGTATCGCCCATGAATATCTTAGCCGGCGTTACATTGTAATAGAGAAAGGCAATAACGGATCCAGCGAGAGCGAAAGAAATGATCGCCAGCTCCAATTTATCGACTTTAAAGAACCACATCCCAAATGTGATGGCCATGACGACGCCGATGCTTCCCGATAATCCGTCTATGCCATCGATGAGGTTAAAAGCATTGATGATCACCACTATGGTAAACAGAGTGAGCAATACACTGAAAAAGAATGGGAGCTGCTCTATACCGAAAATGCCATAAAAACTTGTTATGCGGATACGCGAGAAAAATATCAGCAGACATGCAGCAAAGATCTCTCCCAGGAATTTCTTTTTAGGGCTTATCGGGTCAATATCATCCTTTGCTCCTATGAGAAAAATGATAATGAAGGCGCAGAGTATGTACTGGAGGTCGCCAAAATATTTGAACGGTGTCCACAAAATAATAGAGAATAGTGTTCCCGCAAAAATGCCAATGCCTCCAAGCGATGGCGTACTGACACTGTGGGACCTTCTTTCCCCGGGTTCATCGACAAGGTGCTTTTTTCGTGCAACACTGATGATGGACGGGATTGCAAAAAAGGTCAGCAGGAAAGCCGTTATAAATGCCAGCACTATATCATACATATCGGACTAATTCTCAAGCATTTTTTTTAATTCCTCACCCAACTTCTCAATTTCATCCATAAAATTGTCTATGATTTTAGGCAGTTCCTCTTTGAGCATTTCTTTAAAATCATCAGCCAGGTCATCACCAGATTCCTCAATGAGATTCCTGAGCTCGTCCTGCATGTATTGCTCCAATGGATCCGGGTTGTCCCGTAGAAAATTCCTCAATGCCTTCTCATTCAAATCAGAATAAACCTGGATGGCTTGCCGCCAAAACTCCTGACGCTCATCCAGCGTCATTGAAGCCTTATACTTTTCATGACATTTGAGAACAAATTTCTCGTAGCGCTCCATGGCCCTCCCCTTCTCTTCCTGAGCAAATTCAGTAAAATCTTGTTGAGCAAATGTGTCAAACGCTTTCAGAAAAGAAGATTTTGTAAGGCATGTTTCGCCACATGCATTGAATACAAATAGAAATGCCAATAAATAAAGTCGTCTATAAATCACCATATATCAAGTCATGGGGTGTGCAATACAATACATAAATACTTTCTTTTGTTAAATTTAAAGTAAATTTTGATTAGCTCGATACTCAATGCCTGGTCTAAGAGAAAATATTGACTTCAACAGATTACCCGCTCATGTGGCCATCATTATGGATGGCAATGGGCGGTGGGCCAAGAAACATGGCAAACCCCGTGTATTTGGCCATAAGAATGGCGTTAAGGCCGTCCGGGAAGTGACAGAGGCCGCCGCTGAACTCGGCATAGATTATTTGACGCTTTATGCCTTTTCAACAGAAAACTGGGGAAGGCCAAAAGCGGAAATCAATGCCCTGATGCACCTCCTGGTACAGACGATGAAAAATGAAATCAATACCCTCAATAAGAACAGTATCAGGTTGAAAGCCATTGGTGATATTTCCAAACTCCCGGAAAAAACATATAAAACCCTGCTGTCAGGGATAGAAAATACAAGGAACAATGAGCGGATGACCCTGACCCTGGCCCTGAATTACAGCGCACGGTGGGAAATCCTTGAAGCCACAAAAAGAATAGCCCGGGCGATTGCTGACAATTCATTACAACCCGACAACATTGATGAATACGTATTTGCAAACTGCCTGGCCACACGAAATATGCCTGACCCCGAATTGCTCATCCGCACCAGCGGCGAACAAAGGATCAGCAATTACCTGCTGTGGCAAATCGCCTACGCGGAGCTGTATTTTACACCCGTACTTTGGCCAGATTTCAGGAAGGACCATTTGTATCAGGCCATCATTGATTTCCAATCACGGGAAAGACGCTTTGGACAAATTTCAGAGCAATTGCAGCATTAATCTTTAAAGAATCGTTAAACTACTGAAAAAGGAGATATTTTGTCCTTACGTTTGCAAATCTATCTCAGAACTTAAGAATTCTATGATCAGGATAATTTTCACTGTTTGCTTTCTTTTCTGTTTTGTGGCTCACTCCACAGGGCAGTCCAAAGAAGATTCACTGGTGATATTTGACTACTCTGAAACCAGAAAATTCAACATCGGCGGCATTGATGTGGTTGGTGCAGAACAGAGGGACCGGAATGCCATTAAATCCATCGCGGGATTACGCGAAGGGAAGCAAATTCAAATTCCCGGTGATGATATCCCCAAAGCCATCAAAGCCCTGTGGAAGCTTAAGTTGTTCGAAGACGTACAAATCCTACAAAAAAATCTTGAAGGCGACCTTATTTTCCTTGAAATCTTTCTCCGGGAAAGACCAACCTTGTCGAGATATTCCATAAGGGGCGTCAAAAAGAGCCGTCATGAAGAAATTACTGAAATCATCGACAGGATCGCCAATAAGGGATCCATTGTGACAGATGATGTTAAAAACCTGTGTATTCTCAAGATCAAGGAACTGTTTCGCAATAAAGGATTCCTGGATACCGAAGTTGACATTGAAGAAATTCTGGAAGAAACTGAAAACACAGTCAGACTGGTATTTAACATCGAAAAGAATGAAAAGGTCAAGATTGCAAATATTGAGTTCACAGGAAATTCTGAGGTCAGGGACGGCAAACTCAGGAAGCAATTGAAAAACACCAAAAGGAAAAAAGCATTCTTCAAGAAGTCTAAATTCCTGGACAAAGACTATAAGGAAGACAAGAAAAACCTCATCACCTATTACAATAACAATGGATTCAGGGATGCCACAATCGTGAAAGATTCGATATGGCGGGATGACAATGGCGAATTGAACATTAGAATTAATGTCGATGAAGGCGACCGGTACTATTTTAGAAACATCACATGGAAGGGCAATTCGAAATACACGGATGAACAACTGAACAATGTTCTGGGCATCGTGAGAGGGGATCTCTATGATCCTGACCTGCTGGAAAAACGCCTCAGGTTTAGTCTCGATGGCAGGGATATATCCTCATTGTACCTCGATGATGGCTATCTCGGTTTTACGGCAGACCCCGTCGAAATTGCCATCGTCAATGATTCGGTTGACCTGGAAATGCAAATCTTTGAAGGCCCACAATTTACCGTTGACAATGTCCTCATTAAAGGCAATGACCGGACACATGAACATGTGATCCGCAGGGAACTGAGGACAACCCCCGGCAAGAAGTTCAGCCGGTCCGACATCATCCGTTCCCAAAGGGAAATCATGAATCTCGGCTATTTCAATCCTGAAAACCTGGATATTCAAACGCCAGTCAACCAAAATAACGGCACCGTGGACATCGAATACACCGTTGAAGAACGGCCTTCAGATCAACTGGAATTATCCGCCGGCTACGGGGGACAGACAAGTGGTTTGATCGGGACATTGGGTGTCACTTTCAATAATTTTTCCATCAGGAATATCAGGGATAAATCCACATGGAGCCCCCTGCCCCAGGGAGATGGACAGAAACTGTCGCTTCGTGCGCAGTCCAACAGCCGGTTTTTCAAATCCTTTAATTTTTCTTTTACAGAACCCTGGCTTGGCGGAAAAAGATCAAATGCCTTCACCGTTGGAGCAGTCCTCTCTTCTTTCAACTACGAAACACTGGGGCTGGGATCCCTGACCATACTCAGGGGCTTTGCAGGACTCGGCACTCAATTGCAATGGCCGGATGACTTCTTTTCATCAAGTACGACCCTGACCCTGGAAAGCATCCGGTTAAATGATTACACAAGAGGGGACTTCTTCGTGGACCAGGTGGCCATAGACCAGGGATACTTCAAGAATTTCAGCATTCGACAGGTCTTCAGCAGGAGTTCTGTCAATGAACCCATCTTCCCAAGACGCGGAAGCAGGATATCCCTCTCCATCCAGCTGACACCCCCTTATTCCCTTTTCCGAAGTGACAATTACTGGTTACTGTCAGATGAGGAAGCCGGCATCATCATCGATGAGGCCCAGCGAGAACGGGGTCCTGGGAATCCTCTGACTCAACGTGAAATCGACAGGCTGATCTTTGTGGAAGAAAGTGCCCGAAAGTTTGAGTGGCTGGAATACCACAAATGGCGCTTTGATGGCGAGTGGTATTTCAACCTAGTGGATAAATTTGTGCTTACAGCCAACGCTAAAATTGCCTATGTCGGTGCTTACAATAATGACATAGGCGTATCGCCATTTGAAAGATTTGAAGTGGGCGGTGACGGTATTTCCAATCAAAACGTCGGTATTACAGGAAGGGATATTATAGCCCTAAGGGGGTATGATGTCTTTGATCTCGAACAAAATATCAATAACAACGGGGGTGCAACTGTCTTTAATAAATACACCCTTGAATTGCGTTATCCATTGTCGCTGAACCCATCATCCACAATCTATTTCCACACTTTTGCCCAGGGTGGAAATTCATGGGGAAGCTTCAGGGATTTCAATCCTTTTGACATGAAACGCTCTGCTGGCTTCGGCATGCGAGTTTTCCTCCCCATGTTTGGATTGCTCGGATTTGATTATGGGTTTGGATTTGACAAGGCCACTGATAATTATGGTAAATTCAATATCATCATTGGATTTGAGCCCGACTAAACACACCCTACATATTTTGATTTTAACAATTCAATATTTAAACTTTTAATCTTAGGTTAAATGCATACACATTTGTCAGGGAAAGAATACATTTGTGCTAAATAAGAATCTAATGAAGAAAATGTCAAAAATTACTTTTATCGCTTTACTGACGCTTATCCTTTCAGCAACTTTTATCCAGGCGCAGAAATTTGGATACCTGAATTCTTCCCAGCTTTTGGCGGAATTGCCTTCAGTGCGAGAAGCCGATTCACAACTGGAAGTTTATCAAAAACAATTGATCAGTGCAGGCGAAAATATGGTCAAACAATTCCAGGCAAATCTTGAAGCTTACAACAAGGATGTGAACGAAGGCGTTTTGTCGCAGATTCAAATGAAAGACAGGGAAACGAAGTTGGCCACAGAACAACAAAATATCCAGAATTACGAAATTGAAGTGCAGCAAAAGATTACCAAAAAGCGGGAAGAACTGTACCAGCCTATCCTGGACAAGGTCAGAAATGCCGTCACTGAGCTCGGTACATCAGAAGGCTATACGATGATCTTTGATTCAAGTGCGGGCGCAATCCTTCATGCCAATGATTCTGAAAACGTCATGGATAAGGTCAAAGCTAAACTCGGCCTGTAAGCCTCATCCTATAGAATAAGACAGCATTATAAGAATATTTATAGTGAACCCGGATTCATACGAATCCGGGTTCTTTGCTTTAGCAGCAGCCTCCGCCCGAACAGCAGGGCCAGTCGCAACACGCCAAAACTGCTCCTCCAATGACGGCGAGCAAGGCAAGTAAATTTTTCATAATTAAAAATTTTTAAGTGATGTAATAATATCGTAATATTACGATAACCTTGATTAAAAAAATATCAGCAGCATTCCCTCATATCACCAAAGAGGCTTTCGATTGCCCCTTTAAGTTCTCTGCATCTCTCCATATCTACACAATAGCATCGGAATGCTCCATCGATCTCACCCCTGATTATACCCGCCTCCTTCATTGCTTTCAAGTGCTGGGATACTGTTGCCTGCGATAAAGGCAATTCATCCACTATATCGCCACAGACACAACTTCCCTTATTGATAAGATACTCAAGGATGGCTATACGTGCGGGATGCCCCAATGCCTTTGCCATCCTGGACAAATTGTTATGGTAGGCTGAGAATAACTCTGTTTTGGAAGATCCCATATCGCAATATTACGATATATCTGCGGTACGCACAAGGACTCATGGCAACTAATTCAAAATAATTTTGATTTTGAACTCATCCGAATGATATTCTGAATGGCATTCCTGTCTATGACACCGATGATATCACTGCCCTCTGTAATGCCGACGATGGTGAGATGGTCGCTGATCATCTTTGAGTATAATTCAAAGAGATTTTGCAAGCTGCCTACTTCAAAGACTTTCCATGATTGACTCATATAACCAGCAACAGGTGCAAATTGGTTCTTCTCTTTAATAACATCCATAATGAAGTATTCCGGGACACACCCGATCACATTGCCGTTTTGGTCGAAGACCAGGAAATTATGCTCGCTGTCTTCCAGGACTTTATGCACCACAGTTTCAAGAGTATCGCCGGGCAGAACTCTTGTAAAATCATGTCGTAGAACATTTTCGATCGCCGTAGATTCAAGCAATGATCTGAGTCTTGTCTGACGCAATTCCGCCCCGGCCATAACATAGACAAATAACCCGATCAAGGCGAGGGCAAAGTGACTGAAATAAAATCCCACAATGACAAAGGCTATCGCGAGGAGGCGACCAACGATGACAGCCACCTGGGTCGCCCTGAGCCGGCTCGTCCACAGACTGAGTAAGGCTCTGAGGATCCTTCCACCATCCATTGGAAATGCCGGGATCAGGTTGAATGAAAACAATGCCAGGTTCATCCAGAACACCATTTGGATAAATCCCAGCGGATGAGCGACAATAATCAAACTGTCTGTTTCAGGAAGGAAGTCCTCCCCTGCAGCCACAATTCCAATGGCAATCAGGCAGGCAATGACAATATTAACAAGCGGTCCGGCAATGGCAACAGCGAATTCCTGCCACGGTCGTTGGGGAAGACTTTCCAGGCGCGCCAGTCCACCAATAGGTGTGAGAATAATGTCCCTTGTTTTGACATTATAGAGACGTGCTGTCAGAGCGTGTCCGTATTCATGAAAGATAACGCAAACAAAAAGTGCGAACATGTAGGCGCCAAGCCAGAATGTCTCTGAGGCATCCAGGCCTTCGGCGCGACTGATATACAAAAGAAAAAGGATGATGAATCCAAATGTCCAGTGGATCCTTACCGGAATTCCAAAGTAAGTGCCGATATCAAGTGACAAATTCAAGAAGTGTTACAGGTTTTGCCTTAAACAAATACGGGCTCGTACAACTGCCCTTTTAAGATGCTCCTGGCAATGACCATGCGCTGAACTTCACTGGTTCCTTCATAGATTTGTGTGATCTTGGCATCTCGGAGCAAGCGCTCTACATGATATTCCTTGACATATCCATAACCACCATGAATTTGTACGGCCTCAACCGTTTGACGCATGGCCACCTCTGAGGCGAATAATTTCGCCATTGCCGCTGAAGTGTCGTAATCTTTGCCCTGGTCTTTGAGCTGGGCTGCCCGCAATACCAGGTTCCTCGTCGCATGGATCTCTGTCGCCATATCCGCAAGTTTAAATCCTATAGCCTGGTGCTTATATATAGGTTTACCAAAAGCTTCGCGCTCCTTTGAATACGCTTTGGCCAATTCATAAGCACCTGTTGCGATACCCAATGCCTGGCTCGCAATACCAATACGGCCACCTGAAAGCGTTTTCATGGCAAATTTAAACCCAAATCCATCTTCGCCAATACGATTTTCTTTCGGAACTTTGACATCATTGTACATGATGGTGTGAGTGTCCGAAGACCTGATACCAAGTTTGTCTTCCTTGGCACCAATACTGACGCCTTCCCATTCCCTATCCACAATAAATGCATCGATGCCTCGATAGCCCGCCTCGGGATGTGTCTGTGCCATAACGAGGTGGATTCTCGATGTCCCCCCATTTGTAATCCAGTTCTTGGTGCCATTGAGAAGATAGTAATCGCCTTTATCTTCTGCTGTCGTTCTCTGGTGTGTGGCATCAGTTCCAGCTTCGGGTTCACTCAGACAAAAAGATCCTAAAAACTCGCCTGTTGCCAGTTTGGAAAGGTATTTTTGCTTTTGCTCCTCAGTGCCATACTTTTCTAAACCCCAACACACAAGAGAATTATTCACAGACATGATCACAGAAGCAGAACTGTCCACTTTGGATATCTCTTCCATGGCCAGGACATAGGACACCGTATCCATGCCCCCTCCATTATATTTCGGGTCGACCATCATGCCCATGAATCCCAGTTCTGACATCATCCTGACTTGTTCTTCAGGGTACTGCATCAAGCTATCCCGCTCAATGACGCCGGGCAATAATTCACTTTGAGCAAAATCTCTTGCGGCATCTCTGACCGCCAATTGTTCTTCAGTGAGTTCGTATATCATATCATATCGCTTCGAGAAGGTAAATTAATAAAGTTTTAGATCAAATGACCTGTATTTTATACTCAGTAAAATTGCTGAGAATAATATGACCGCCGATAATATAATGAAGGCATAGATGATATTGTTTGATGCCTGGAAAAAAGGCAGGGCAAATATGCCCAATAATGCTGTCCTTACAAGAATGTTGAACAGGAAAAAGACACTTCCTGCTCTGCCAAAATACTGGTTGGAAACATTGTTAAATAAATATGTCACCCTGGAAATGCGAATACCCGCATTAATGATACCTATCAGGAACATCATTGTAAAAAATATCCAGAGTGACTTCGTCACGGCAAGAATAAAAAAGATAACACTGCCAGCAAGGGTCATTATGATGATGCCCAGGGGAATATTAATGACCCTCATGACATATCGTATAAAAAATCCGATCACTATTGCCCCAAGAGAGTAGGCCATTTTGGATGTGGCATATACATCGCCGGTTGTTTCAAGGTGATTTTTAACATAAGACGCGCCCAGGTAGAAGGATTCCAGTAAGACCGCAATAAAAATGGCATAAGACAGCGTTCCAAACCACAGTACCGACCTTTCCGCTTTGAGGTAACGGAATCCCGAAATAATCCTTCTCCAAGTAGAACCGTACTCGCTATGCCTGTCAGAAAGCGACGTGTACCGGATAGCCGCTATGATGACAAAGGCAAGGCCATAAGTCATGGCATCGAGTCCAAAGATCTTTTCTATTGTCCAGGGTGTCACATTGAAGCCGAGGTGAATATCAAAACTAAAAATTTTCAATACACCATTGCGGGTGCCTTCAAGTAGAAGGGCTGCAAATGCACCTGAAAGAATCGTGGTGGATTGTCCAACGATCTCAAATAGTGAAGTCACCCCTGAATAATACTTTGGTTCTGTAATTTCCTGGATGAATGCATACATGCACGGGTAGTGAATATTGTAATTCAGGAATGTGATGGTGAAAACTGCGGCAACAATCCATGGTGCCAATCCACCTGTATTGAGACCATGAATAGCAATGGAACCTATGATCAATCCAATCACTGCTGTGAGGATAAGAAAGACTTTTTTTCGACTGAACCGGTCAATTATGGACCCGCTGACAGGCACCCAGAACATTGACAAAATATTGGTGACAACATAGGCATAACCGAAGTACACCAGCATGGACTTCTGTGCAAAAAACCAGGGAATGGCGATCATGCTTATCCCCTGGGCAATACCGGAAACAGAATTGGCGATGAATAATAAAATGAGCGCCTGTTTGTTCAATGTCCGGTTTTGGGTGGTTCAACAACATCGACAATCTCCATCAACGTTCGGAAAGCTACATACCGACCACCGAATCGTCGCTGGTGGTCTTTCTGGAGGGCTTCTGCGAACTTCTCCCTGTAAGTGTTAAAAGATTGCATGTCAGGACAGGTATATTGAAAGGCGTACGTTACGCCACCGTCATCATCGTCGTGAAGAATCTTGTTGATCTGAACACTGTCAAAGTGTCTTGTGCCCAAAACATCAGGAATGTGATGTTCATTCATCCAATGCAGCCACTCGGTTTCAACCTGGCTATCGATCTTGACTGTGACATTGTAAATAATCCTCCGGCTTTTCATTGAATATCGTCTCCACGCAAAATCCGGAATCTCTTTCGCGCCTCTACCGCAAAAGTGCTATTGGAATAATCCATGAATAATTTTTCATAATACTTCATGGCCTGGTCCGGCGCATTAAGTTGGTTTTCATGTATTTCGCCCAGGGCGAACAGGGAATTATCGGCTCTGATGTCCTCAGGATATTTTTCAACTACTTCTGAATAGAGTTTGATAGCTGTATCAAAATCATTCAGCTTGACATAAATTTTGGCCTTCTGATACTTAACATCATCATCAAGGGAATGATCGGGAAACAATGCAGCGATTGAATCCAATTTCACAAAAGCTTCATCAAACCTGTTTTGAAAGGTCAGCAATTCTGCGTCCGCATATAGTTGCAATGGGACATCAGTTGTATCCAGTCCGAGATTATCCATAATGAACACGGACAGATCAATGGCATCATTTGAGATCAACCGTGAGGTTGCGGCTTTCAGGATATCGAATTGTTCCTGGGCCCATTCAAAATTGCCGATAAAATAAGCGAGTCGCGCATTTTTGAATCTTGAAATCTCACCCAGGTACTCTTCGGTAAAATCCTTTTCGACCTGGGAATACAACAAAGTTGCCTCCCAGACTTCTCCTTTCATCAGGAAGTAATCCGCAAGGCTGATCTTACTGTTGGCTTTCACATATTTATTGATACTGGCCAATCCTATGAGTTGGTTCAGCACTTCTATCGAAGCGTCAAGGTCATTTTTATATATTGCCAGGAAGTCGGCATATTCTTTGACCAATTGGTCGGTGCGGGCATTGATGCCAAATTCAGCGATAAATTTCTGGTATTCAAAATCCAGTGAATCGAGATCCTGGATGGTATAGTTATAATTGCGGGTGATCTTGTTTCGCTTACTTTTCAGCATTCCTCTCTTCGCATCGACATAAAGGCTGTTATTGATCCCTTTGTTGTCCACGATGTATTCGTAAGCTTTGATCGCTGTATCATAATCGCCGGCATTGTAGGCGATATCTGCTATATTGTACACCCTGGTCCCGTTTTCATCCAGGTTTCTGTCCAGGGCCCTGGCCTGTCTCAGAGCGCGGTTGTATTCTTTCTTCTGTATGTACACCCATTCCAGGAGTTCGGGATAAACAATATTGTCCGGCTCTTTTTGAATCCTTTCAAAAAGTTGCTTCCTCAATTCTTCGTAGTCTTCATCTGTTTTAAGATTCCTCTGAAAATGGGTTTTATATTTGACAGCTTGTGTCGGATTGTTGGATGAAGCCTTGATGTAATATTTTATCATCCTGGGCACGTCACCTTTGCGCCTGTAGAGATCGGCGAGATTATATGCAAAGATCTGATCGTTATTCATGATCCTGCCACCTTTATCAAAGGCCTCAATGGCCAGGTCGTATTTCGTCAATCGGATGAAGGCATTGCCGAGCTTACTGATGATGGCGATGTCAGGCGGCACATTGTCAATGGCCTTCCTGTACTGGGCGTCTGCTTTCTCTGACATAAACTGTCTTTCGTATAGATTGCCATAAGTAACGTAAAGTTGAACATGGTGCGGCTGAGTAGAAATCTGCTTTTTAATTTCTTTTTCGGCCAGTTGGAAATTCTCCATGGCCAGGAGGGATTCGATATACCGGCTAAAGTAGTAATCATTGCGCGGCGTTTTCTCAAGGAGCATTTTATAGACCTCGGCTGCTTTTTCGTACTCTCCGGTCTGATAGTACTGGTTGGCCAGGCGAGAATCCTGTCCGTTCATGGCCAGAGATAATAAAAAGAAAAGCAGTATAAATCCTGTAATTCGCATCATAATTAATCCTTTACACAAAATAAACGCCATAAATGGACATTTGATTTTAAAAGTCCATTTATTAAAAAGGCCACAGTTGATCACTGTGGCCTGTGTTTTTAATTTATTTCAGAACGTTATCCTTCCAGCTTGAATCTTACAGGCAGCGTGTACAATACCTTTACGGGTCTGCCCCGTTGTTTTCCGGGTGTCCACTTTTCAGGAAGATTATTCATGTCTTCTACAACTACCGAAGCGGCAGTGCCTGTCCCGGCTCCAATGTCCCTGACGACTCTGACATCTGTGACTCTCCCGGTCTCAGAGACAACAAACTGGACGACCACCATGCCCTCGACACCATTTTCCCTGGCAATGGCCGGGTACTTCAGGTTTTTGTAAATGTATTGCAGCATTTTTTGTTTGGCGCAATCCTCTTTTTCTCTATCGGTACCGCCCTGGTTTTCACACCCGGGGAATCGCGGCATTTGCTCCACAACCTTAAATATTTCGGGTTCTTCAGGTGGTGGCGGCGGTGGCGGTGGCGGCGGTGGCGGTGCTTCTTCAACCACTGGCTCGGGCTCATCAATGACAGTTTCCTCTGTAATATCCTGATCAACAAATACCGGTTCTTCTTCTTCCTCTATTTCTTCTTCAGGCACTTCCTCAATAACCGGCGGTGGCGGCGGTGGCGGTGGCGGCGGTGGC
>JBFKJL010000009.1:0-22050 GCA_041631795.1 Saprospiraceae bacterium
GAGAACGGTGAATTCAGCGGGACTGTCCTGAGTTGTTCCGCAGAGGTGATCGAATTCACAGGCTATGATATTGCCAATGCCAAAACCAGTGAAACAATAACGGTGGATGTGTCTTCGAACTCGGTATTCAACCTGGGAGATATCGTCGTTTGCGATGCGCTTGAAGAGTACATCATATTCATGTTTGACAATGGTCCGCAGAATCTCATCCCGGAACCGGAATGTGAGATCGTCAACGGGAATGTTCTCCTGGCCGGGGGCAATCCCAACCAGGAAGTGGCTTTCAACGTACAGATCCTCGATGCCATTGTCGGCTCCAATACAGTCAATAATCTCTATGCAGCCGGAGCTGGTGAAAGTGGTACATTTAATGTTGCCTTTTGTTCCAGCATGGACAGCACCGGGGTAGATGGATGTGACGATTTTGAACTGACCATTACAGCACTCGGTATGGTTGGTGACTTTGTCATCGGTGAATTTTTCGGATCAGCGTATTCCAATGCGGGCAACATGGTGCAATTGTCAGGCAGTTTTAAGGTACGGATCGACGCAGTCGTTGAGTATGGGTCCATCCAGGGGAGAATATGGGAGGATCAAAATGAGAATGGATTACAGGATCCCGGTGAGCCGGGGTTGGCCCAGGTCGTGGTCCTGGCTTCACGCCAAAACAACGTCTTCTCCGCAATCACAGACGGCCAGGGTGTATACAATATCACCATTCGCGAACTCGGACTGTATGAAGTTTTTATGGAGCCGCAGTTTGGCTACAGGATGACCGAAAAGGATGTCGGCTCTGATGATACAATAGACAGTGATTTTAATCCAAACAGTTGGGCGACTGATGCCATGACAGTGCAATCAGCAGAAGATATCTTCGATGTTGATGGTGGACTCATTCCTTCCGCCGAACTCGAGTGTGTGATCGCCTTTAATGGATCCTCTTTTTGCGATGAGGTCACCCTGTCGATTGTAGTCTTTGGGGGTACGGCACCCTATACTTATGAGTGGAGCAATGGCAACACAGAAGCTGAAGTTGCCGTTGTGGCAGGAGATGTCTATGCAGTGACAGTGACGGATGCCAATGGGGTGTCATGTGTTCAAGAGGTGGAGGTGCCTCCGGTACCCTCAATAACATGCTTTGCGGATATCGAAGTTCTGGAATGTGACAATGGCAATATTTCAGCGGACATCTTTGTATGGGCGGATCCCAATACAGGAGGGGGCATTCAATACACCTATATCTGGAGTAACGGTCAAACTGAGTCTTACCTGCAAAATGTAAGCCCGGGAACTTATACAGTCATTGTCGTGGATGAGTATGGGTGTGAATGCATTGCGGATGTAACCGTGCCAGAAGCTATTTCCCGGATCGGTGACAGGGTGTGGCTGGATGAACCGTCTGGCACCCCGGACGTCTTTGACCAGAATGAGGTTGGCGTCGACAGTGTAATCGTCGAGCTTTATATGGCTGGAGCTGCGGCACCTACAGATGTTACGGTGACAAATGCTGAGGGATGGTATAATTTTGAAAATCTGGATGCCGGCCAATATTTTCTCAAATTCATACCACCAGCAGGCTATGAATTCGTTAATAAAGACATTGGCAATTCAGATGAATCTGACAGCGATGCCGATCCATCTACAGGTGAAACAGAGGTTTTCAGTGTCGACGGATGTAATGAGGACCTTTCCCGTGACGCCGGATTGAGAACATAGTAAAATTTCGAATGAAAGACCAATTAACGAGCAAGGACATTGTGGCGGGCTGCCTGAAAGGTCAGGTGGCTTGTCAAAAAGAGCTGGTCCGAAGGTTTTCGGGCCTGCTCTTTGCGGTTTGTGTTCGCTACACCGGGGATGAACACAAAGCGCACGATGTTCTCCAGGACACGTTCATCAAGGTCTTCAAATCCATACACACATTTGATGACCGTAAAGGGCGCCTGGTCACATGGATGCGCAGAATTGCTGTCAATACTGCACTGAAGCAACTGGACAAGAAGAAGCTGGATGCCACGTCGACCCTGGCAGTGGACTTCAATGAGAAGTATGCCATCCCGCCCTCAGTCCTGAAAAAGCTCAACGCGGACGATCTCATGGACCTGGTCAGGCAATTGCCCGAAGGGTACCGCCAGGTCTTCAATATGTACGCCATCGAAGGCTATTCCCATAAGGAGATCGCTGCCATTTTAAATATCAAGGAAGTGTCTTCCCGGTCAAATTTGTCCCGGGCCCGGCAGATACTGAAACAACAAATTTTATCACAGGAAAAATATAAGCCATGGGCGAAGATAATCTGATCAGGCACTTCAGAACCAGCCTGGAAGACCATACAATGGATGTCGATCATCATGCCATTTGGACGGGTGTTGTTGAGAAAAGAGCAAAGCAGAGCCATTTGCGAAAGCTTGTGGCTGTACTATTGACCATTGCCCTTGGTATTGGGACTTTTTTCTACCTTCTTCCGGGTATACAGGAAAGCCCAAACAATGACATTCATAATGTTAAGATCCAAAGTTTTACATCCGCTAATGAAAACGTTTTGGCGCAAGCCATAGAGACAGAAGCTGAAAGCTCAAAGGACCGTCAAAGACAGCATACCGACAAGGCCTTGTCTTCGTCGGGGCTGAAAGTGCCATCAAAGATGGCATCCCGACAAGCCCATGGATTCGTCGGGGCTGAAAGTGCCGTCAAAGACGGCATCCCGACAAGCCCATGGATTCGTCGGGGCTCAAATGAAAAAGCTGAAAGCTTAAAGTTGGAAGCTGAAAGCTCAAAGCTTAAAGCTGAAAGTTTAAAGGTTGTAGTGGCTACTGAGGAAAAGAATCGTGTTATTACAGAAAGCGTGAAGGAAACTGAGCGCATTCAAGGCATATCTGGTTTCGATGAAAGTGCTTTGGAGTCAGTTGGTCATGACGTGAAAGGCATTGACAGTGAGGTTATTGATCCTGGCCAGGATGAATGGGGCTCCGGGGATACAAATGTCGCCGCTGAGAAGGGCACACCGGCATTGGATGACAACGCCAGCTCGACTTACCGTTTTGGGGTAGCTCCCCTCTATATGCTTCAAAATAAAACTGCTGGTCTTTCTTCGTTAGAGGCCAAAGTCCCCGGATTGCCCAGGTCATTCCTGGCCCGTTCAAGTGTGGACTGTTTTTCATTCAGCAAGGGACATCCACTATCACTGGTCGCCTACGTGTCTTATGACGGCATTGATAAATCCCTGTCTTCCACTGATCCCGAGATACAGGATTATCTTACTCTGAGAAAAAGGACTGAATCTGTTCTTGAAGCGTACAGGGCAGGAGTGCTTCTGAAATACAGTTTTCCGTCAGGTCTCTATTTTAAGGGCGGTATTGAAATCGGGCGGATCAATGAGCAATTCCTGTTTGCGGATACGAATGAAGTCAATATGGTTTTGGAAAACCAACTCATCCGGATCATCATTGAACCCAACGGCGATACGACCGAAGTGTATGGCAACGCCACTGTCACCGTCCGAGAAACAAAGCGATGGGAGGTCTACAACAACTGGACATCCTTCAATATTCCGCTATTGGCAGGCTACCAGCGCCTGTACAATAAATGGGCTTATGGCATCGAAGGCGGATTGATTTTCAACACTTCGCTGGGCTTCAGTGGCATGTTTCTCGATCCGAATGGGCAGGTCATCGATGGTGGCGGTAGTTTTAAATCGACCTTTGGCCTGGGAGTCATGGGTGGTGCCACGGTGGGGTACTTTGTGCTGCCGGGCCTGAAAGTTTTTGCCATGCCATCAGTGCAGTACCAGTTGGGTTCTGTCAATGCGGCTTCAAATCCCGTTAACCAAAGGCATACACACTTCGGCATTGCCATAGGGACGGAGATGATTTTTTAATTGAACGGTCACAGGTGCGGGTTTAAACCCGCACCTGTGGTCATATGTGATCATCAAATATCCGTAGCTTTACGGCCATGGAACGTATTGATCAGTGGATATCCGCCTTTGCTTCGTTTGTATGGGGATTGCCACTTCTGTTATTGCTTACCGGGGGAGGACTTTATTTCCTGCTACAGTCGCGATTCTTGCCATTCAGATATTTTGGTCATGCCATCGAGGTGCTCAGAGGCCGGTATGATGATCCCAATGACCCCGGGCAGATCAACCATTTTGAAGCACTCACAACGGCGCTGTCCGCGACTGTGGGTATGGGCAATATCGCCGGTGTGGCTGTGGCCATCACGATAGGCGGGCCCGGGGCGATCTTCTGGATGTGGGTGAGCGGCATCATTGGTATGAGTACCAAATTTTTTACGTGCACTCTGTCAATAATGTATCGGGGAAGGGATTCCAAAGGTGAGATCCAGGGTGGTCCCATGTACTTTATCACAGAAGGTCTCGGGAAGGCATGGAAGCCGCTTGCCGTTTTTTTCAGCATTGCGGGATTGGTCGGCGCTTTACCGGTTTTCAATGTCAACCAGCTGACCCAGGCAATCAGGGATATCCTGCTCATACCGAATGGGCTGCACACAGGATTTACTTCAGATCTCGCAATCGGCATTGTCCTGGCAATCTTGACCTCGATCGTTATTTTGGGTGGTCTTGAGCGCATCAGTAAAACAGCTGCACGCCTGGTGCCGTCCATGGTCTTCCTGTATTTTGTATCAGTTCTTTATATCCTCCTGGTCAATATCGATATCGTGCCAAAGTACTTCGCCATGATATTCACGGAGGCGTTCAGGGCAACTGCCTATAACGGCGAACCACTGTTAGGTGGGGTGGTTGGGGGTTTGATCCTGCTCGGCATTCGTCGTGGAGCATTTTCAAATGAAGCCGGTATTGGCACAGCGCCAATGGCACACGGGGCAGCGAAAACCAGCGAGCCTGTCCGGGAAGGCCTTGTGGCGATGATGGGTCCGGCTATAGATACACTTGTTGTATGTACGCTTACGGCCCTGGCCATCCTGGTGACAGGCGTTTGGCAGACGACTGCCGATAATGGTGTAAGCCTGACTGCATCCGCCTTTGGTAGTGCCATGCCAACAGTTGGCCGATATATTCTCCTGGTCTGCATTGCCATTTTCAGTATTTCCTCGTTGTTTTCCTATTCATACTACGGGACCAAGTGCCTGGGTTTTCTCTGCGGCGCTGAGAACAAGCACTTGTACAACTATGCCTATATTGCCAGCATTATCATTGGTGCCACTACAACCCTTTCCATGATGATCAATCTTATAGATGGTTTCTTTGCACTCATGGCTATCCCCACGATGATCGCGACCCTGAAATTGTCCGGCAAGGTCATGAGGGAAGCAGAGGGGTACTTTGAAAGGCACAGGGTGAGATCCTGACGTCAATTATTTATATGAGATCTTGAACATCAGCTGATCTCAATCACGATCTTACCTATCTGTGTGCCCTTTTCAAGTGTCTGCAACGCCAAAACGGCGTCGCCCAATGGATAGGTGGCATGAATCATGGGCCTGATCTCTTCCTGGGTCATAAATGCGAGCATTTCACCAAACTCTGCAGGTGAACCCATCGCCGTGCCAATAAAGTGCAGGTGCCTCAGGAAGAATTTGCTGATGTGCAACGTCGTCTTCCTTGTGCCAGTGGAACCATAGGCCACGATTTTCGCTCCAACATTCAGGAATTTCAAGTAAGCATCGAGGTCAGCAGCCGGAGAGCTGTCCAGGACTGTATCGATCCCACCTGAGATGTTCTGAAGCTTGATGGGCCAGTCTTCGGTGGTGTAGTTGACACCCCCTGAAGCACCTTCCCGGATAGCAGCATTGATCTTGTCATTGCTGCTGCTGGTTACGAAGATTCTGGCACCCAGGGCCATGGCAAATTGAAATCCGGCCTGTGCGACGCCCCCGCCAATACCAGTGATCAGGACTTGATGGCTTGTGCCTACCTGTCCGTGACGCGTCAAGGCGCGCCATGCTGTCAGACAGGCCACAGGGGTGGCAGCTGCCTCATTCCAAGTCATGTATCTTGGCTTGCGGTACAGGTGTCCCTCTGGAACAGAAATAAATTCTGCTATGGTTCCAGCCTCTGGCATGCCGAGAACCCTGAATTTTTTATCCGGTTTGTCTGGATCATCTCCCCAGTCATAAGCCGGATATATGATGACTTCTTTATCGAGCCAGGCCGGGTTGACACCCTTGCCACAGGCTGCGACAATGCCGGCACCATCGGCACCGAGGATACAAGGCAACTTCAGGCCAGGGTAAAGACCCTTTGATATCCAGATTTCGCGATGATTCAGGGATGCAGATTTTACCTGGACAAGAACATGGCCGTCTTGAGCATCAGGCTTTGGCAGATCCCGTACCAGGAGTGCTTTATCTCTTTCGAGTTGTAGTGCTTTCATCGTCTTTTGTTGAATTTATATTTTTTAGGGCAAGTTACAGCCTGTATCGTTCAATCAGAAATCACTTTCAACGTATGCCATCAGATTATCGGCATTAGAATCAACAATTATTTTGCATAATATACGATGTACCGTATTAATTTTTAATATTTTTGACAAAGACAATAGGGTATTGCGAATAAATTATTGTCTAAATAATAAACAATAAACACCCTTTCAGCGGAGTTTATCTAAAATAATGCTGATAATGAGAATTACGATGTCAATCCTGGCGCCATACGCGTTATCTTTTATTCTGCCATTTTCCCTTGGCGTTAACGATGATTCAAAAGGCGAAAAGCTGAGTGAATATTACAATGTTCCTGTCATGAAGGTCAATTTCTATATGATGGGCCAGGATGAGATCGATGCTGAGGTGCCGTTGAAGATATGGCAAAACATGGAGGTCCTGAACTCAGAATTTGAAGGTAAGGTCCAATTTGTTTTCAATGAGCTTTTCCTGGATCCGGCCCATGTCTACCTACCGGATCTATACCATAATTATATCGTGGACAATGATCCGGTCATAGAAGACATTGTTCGGCCCATAGAATCAAAAGGAGGAATCAATGTGTTTCTTTTTAAAACCTATTGCGCATTGGGAAAAGGTGCCGCATTAATGGGATTTACACCGGTATTGAAAATGAGCCACAACAGTTATAAATATGCAAGTCCGCATTTCGACAGGATCTTCATGGCTTATGACGGCCTTGATAACAATTCCACCCTGGTGCATGAAATGGGCCACTTCCTGGGGTTAAAGCACCCTTGGGAGCTGACGCCGACTGAACAGGCCAGGATGGGCCTGCGTGACCATAAGACTTTAAGGAATAATCATATGAACTACGACAATGAAGAGCAGGATTTCACGCACGAACAGCTCGAAAAGATGCGTCTCAATGCTTTGAACTACAGGACCTATCTCCTTGACAGAATCGTTCGCGTGTATTATAAATCTTAAGGGGCAGATCCTGCCAGGAGAAATAAATAATTAGATAAAAAAAGCAGGTGCCATATGGACACCTGCTTTTTTATATGTGAAGAACGTTGCGAGTTTAAGGGCAATTCTGGTTTTCAGATGCGGGTCTTGGAAAAGAGGTATGGACCTTGTCCCCGGCCCTGTCGAGTGGAATCTCACTCAACCTGTTTGTTCTCCTTAGATCAATCCATCTGTGGCCTTCGCCGAAGAGGGAATAGCGTCTCTGGTAGAGGATCTCATCCATCAGGGATGCATCATCCGTGCCGCCGGTGTAATCACCGATGCCTGCTGCATTGCGTACAACATTGATGGCATTGACGGCTTCATTGTTGTTTGAACCGACATTGGCTTCCGCATGGATGAGAATCAATTCCTCATTGCGGATGATGATCGCGGGTGCGGTGTTGGATGCATACAATGTGACCTGGTGGGTTCCCTTCAAACCATCGAGTTCAACGGCAGTGCCGAGGTCTGTCGCTTTGGAAAGCCTGGCATCGCCGGCAATGGCATCGTTGACCCATGTTTCATGCGCCAGGTAATTGTCCACGCCAGGCACATAGAACAGTGGATTTGTCATGTCTGCTCCGGTGGCACCGCCGTAGGAATAGTAGGCGCCCATGTCCATACTGCCATTCAGATCGAGGAATGAATTCCCCAGCTCTGTAAGGGCGGCGGATTTATTGCCCCTGTATAATTCCAGACGTGCCGCCAAAGCCCTGTTGAACCTGGCGAAGGCCTCTGTTTCCGTACCTGGAATGGAAGAGAATCCACCTGAAATGTTGAACAGAAAATCATCAGATGCACTGGTCAATTGTCCATAGCCTTCATCGAGAATAGCTTTGATGCCAGACAGGGTTTCCTGGTAACCGTTGGCAAAAGGTCCAAGGTTATCAACCTCATCAACATCAAGGCGCAGTCCGCACTCGTACTGTCTGGACGCTTCGAGGAGAAGTTCGTAACCAATTATCGTATTGGCAAACCCAAAAAAGCTGTTGGCTTCAGCCTGGGACAATGTTGCGACCGTATTCTGAACGGCAGTCTTAAGCAGATTGGCGTTCCTGACGGAACGGTATCTGCCAAAATATGTCCTTGTCGTCAGGAATCCATTATTGTCGAGGTCTCCACCATTCTGTCCCAGGAGCTCACTGGTGTACCTTGGGTCAGTTCCCCTGAGATCGAGGTATTCGCGTCCAATGATGTTCAATGTCCAGAAATGGAATTGCATATCTTCCCTGATAGTGGCTTCCAATCCCTGGGCAAGGAGCTTGAGATCGGCCAGGGTGGCACCCTGCTCAAAGCTCTCAACTGTGGGTGAATTTGGATTCAGGATCTCTTCCACATCACATGAAACAAACCCTAAAATCAATATGAGTATGCTTAATTTATATAATTTTTTCATTGTCATTGATATTTAGAAAGTTACAGAAAGGTGGAAATTGAATTGCTTTGAACTCGGGTAAGGCGTGACCTCAACAGAATTGATTAGGACATTGTTCCCAAAGTTGGACACTTCCGGATCATAACTGTTGTAGTCAAAAGAATTCCATAAGTTTCTTCCAGAAACACCTACACGCAGATTATTGACATTGAGTACTGAGGCGGGCACGGTGTAAAAAAGACCGATCTCCCTGAGCCTCATGTAACTGGCATCTTCGATATAGACTCCCGGGTGTACACCAAGGGCTGCCAGACGGTAATCGCCATTTGAAAGTGTGCCCGAGGGATCCAGTGTCATGTCATCGTAATCCCATGTGACCTGCCCGAGGTCGTAAAGCAGGGTAGAAAGGTTGATGCCATCGCCGCCCTGTTTCCAGTGAAACAGCCAGTTCAGTTCAAAATTCTTGTACGTGATGCTGTTTGTCCATGACATGTTGAAATCAGCTTCCATATCACCAAATTTCATGAAACCGTCACCTTCTGGATCCACGTTTGAACAGTCATCGCCATTGCACTGCGATGGGTCAATGGTTCCGATGAGCTGGGTGGCACTTTCACCTTCCTGGATTCGGCCCTGTCCGAGGAAGGCCGCGAATCCACCTGTGTTGAATCCAGGTATGTCCAGTCGCTTCACTTTTGAATTGTTCTTCCACCAGTTGAGTCCAATTGCCCAAGACAGATCCTCTGTTTTAACAGCTTCGGCTTCAAGGCCAAGTTCAACACCTTTGTTTTCCAATTCACCGGCATTGACAACCTGGTTTGTAAAACCGGATGATGAAGGTACCTGGGCGCGCAACAGCAAGTCGTCTATGGTTTTGATGTAGTATGTCGCATTGAACAATACCCTATTATCAGCAAAACCAAGATCGGCGCCGAATTCGATTTCTTTCTGAGTTTCCGGCTTGACATCCGGGTTACCCCTCAAAGCACTCGTCTGCAATCCTGCATTTCCGGTGATCAAGGTTGCATCCAGGGCATTGAACCTGTCACCAAAACCTGCAAAACGTGCAGATTGTCCATAGGCGACCCGCGGCTTCAACTGCGACAGAAATGTGCTGCTGAGATCGGTCAGGTTATGGATGTTGACGGCAAGGCTGAATTTGGGATTCCAGAAAATTTCATTCGGATCGCCGTTGTTTGAGGACTTATCTCCTCTCAATCCGACTGTTGCAATGATCTTGTCATCGTAGTTGACTTCCTCCTGCAGGAAGAGGCCCTTGATCTGTTCCTTAGTTCTGAACTGATCGGAGGACTGGTTCTCTGCCTGGTCGATATTGGTCTGTGAACCATTCAGACCTGATGCGATCGTCGTGACCCTGTTTTGGCTGGCATCCAGCTGGATCACACCCGCCTGGGTTCTGAAGTTCAGGTTGTTGGGTGCATAATAATTATGGACCAGGAATGCCGACATGTTTGTATTGGTCACATTGGCGAATCCTGCTATGGACACCCCTCTCAATGATGACGGATCCCTGTAGAATGACAATTCCTGCGGGAACAAACCGGTGGCGCGGTGGCCATACTGGTCAACGCCTACTTCAACCCCTGCCTTGAGGGATTGATTGTCCTTTTTCAAAATGTCATATGTTGCAGTCAGACTTCCGAAAAATCTATTGATTTTCTCATTGTTGGTGATCTTGTTGACCGTTTCCAAAACGTTGGATCCCACGCGTGGATTGGCGGGGAAGTTGTTGTTTTCATCAGGAAACAGGTTATCCCAGGGCCTTGTAAATGCCATGGCGTAACCAACTGTCGTATTGGCGTTACTGTTGTTGAACAGACCCCTGTCAGCGTCTCCATATACATAGGAAGTGGCGACATCAATGGTCAGGTCGTCAGTCAGTTTGTGTCCGATATTCGCCCGCATACTGGCTTTTTGGTAACCTGTCCCTGTGACGATACCTTCCTGGTCGCGCCATGTACCACTGAGATAGAATTTGGTTTTTTCGCTACCACCACTCACGGATAAAGCAGAAGTGTATTGCGGACGAGACCCGCCGTACAATTCGCTTTCGTAGTCGTTGAGGCCATTGGCAGAGAATCTCGCAGCTTCGTCAGCGCCAAAGACGCTTTCGACTTTTGATGCATCCCAACCCCTGTCCCCCAATAGACGGACGGAAGAAGCGAATCCGACAGTTTGTGAAAAATTCACACGTGTGTCTTGGTTAAATCTCCCGGATTTTGTTTTGATGATGACCACGCCACCTGCACCCCCGACACCATAAATGGCTGCTGCAGAAGCTCCTTTGAGGATTTCTATGGATTCGATATCCTCAGGAATAATGTCTGCAATCCTGTTGGAGGCATCGTCCTGGTTTGTTGCAGTATTACCGCCACCAGCTGCGGCTGTGACGATGTCCGTGCCAAGAGGTAATGTTGAATTATCAAGGTATACGCCATCAATAATGTAGAGGGGCTGCTGGTTGAGAAAGACAGAAGTCACCCCTCTCAGTCTTATCGAGAATCCCCCGCCTGGTGCGCCGGACTGTGCCCGGATGTCTGCGCCTTTGAATTTCCCGTAAAGGGCGCCATCCACGGTATTCTGCGTGGTAACCCCGGTCAGCTCACTGGCGCTGATAGAAGCTACGGCATTGGCGAGGTTTGACCTTTTTACTGTCGAAGCCAGACCTGTGATGACGACTTCATCCAGCTTATTGACATCTTCGGAAAGCACCACTGAAACCACGTTATTGTCGCTGGACACAGTGACAATTTCTGTCCTGTATCCCACGTACGAGATTTCAATCTCTGCATTTTCATTAGATACATCGAGCGTAAAAGATCCATCAAGATCTGTTGCGGTACCGACAGTAGAACCTTTGACAATGACAGATACCCCAATCAGAGGCTCTCCACTGTCATCTGTTATCGTTCCTGTAACCGTATACTGTGCAAGACTGATTGCCGAAGTCAGGCACACAATTAACAGAGCTAACAGAATGTTAGAGCATTTTTTCATACTGATCTGTGTTTAATTATGAATGAATTTGGTTTAAAAGATTGTCCTAAAATATTAAAATATGTTGGGATTCAAGTCATTGAATGGTTTTCGGGTCTATGAACGGTTTAATTTTAAAGACGGAGTTTTAAATAAAATCGTCTAGTGCAGGCCTGTTTTATGCAAGATATTAAGCTGAGGGCCGTAAGCCTTGGAGATATTTTTCCGGGTGAAAACCTCTGTTGTGTCGCCACAGGCGATAAGCCTTTGATTGAGCAGGATAACCTTGTTGAAATACGTATCTGCAGTCGACAAATCGTGGTGCACCACGAGAATGGTCTTCCCTTCGGATGCCATTTCCTTGAGGATGGCAATGATTTTTTCCTCAGTGAGCATGTCTACGCCAACAAAGGGTTCATCCAAAAAAAAGATATCGGCTTCCTGGCACAGGGCCCGGGCGAGAAATACCCTTTGTTGCTGTCCCCCGGAAAGCTGGCCGATCTGTCGGTTGGCCAGGTCCAGGATGCCCAGTTTCTCCATGGCGCTGTTGGCAATCTCTCGGTCATGATCATCGAGCTGTTGCAGAATTTTTTTGTGCGGGTATCGTCCCATTGTGACAATATCGCGGACAGTGGCCGGAAATTGCCAATCAACTTCATCTTTTTGAGGGACATAGGCGATGCGCTTGCGGACCATGTCAATGTCATCTTTGAAAACGAATATTTTTCCCGCATTGGGTTCGATCAAACCAAGGATGGCCTTGAAGAGGGTAGACTTGCCAGCGCCGTTGGGGCCAATGACCCCGTAAACATTGCCCTCCAATATCCTGAGATGGATATTGGTCAATACACGTTTGGTGCCATAAGACACCGAGAGGCCACTGACATCAATCACCGTGGTCATGTGGTTTTTTTGTTGAAGTAAAGAATGAGCCCACCGAGGACAAGTAACAATCCCAGGCCGAGCAATAGATAGGTTGTCAGAGATTGATTATTGCTTTCAACCTGTGTTTCTTCGTCAGGACCCTCACGGCTCAGGGCAGTGACGATGGTATCCGTATTGTGGCGAAGCATATCGATGTATGTTGGTGCAGGACTGTTTTTGTTTCCTATGGAATCTGCATAAAGCTTGCCGCCGATGCGTACCTTATTGTCCCTGGCAATCTGTTCGATCAGTTTGGGATTGATCGTGCTTTCGATGAAGATTGCAGGAATTTTCTTTTCCCTGATTGTTTTAGTCACGCGTACAATATCCGAAGTCTGTGCTTCTGCTTCTGTAGAGATACCGACGATAGCTTCGAGTTGTATGCCGTAGCGCCGGCCATAATAGGCAAAGGCATCGTGAGATGTGATCAGGACCCTTTTTCCTGCTGGTATTTTTTGAATCTCCCTACTTATATAGTTGTCCAGGCCTGTTAATTCGGATTTATAGGCCTCGTAATTTTTCTTGTATGTCTCTTCATTTCCAGGATCCAGATCCAAAAGCGCATCCCTGATGTTCTCAATATATGTCAATCCAAGACTGGCATCCATCCAGGCGTGCGGATCGAAGGCATCCTTGTAAGTGGAACTGGCAATCGGTGAAATGCCTTTCGTCACGGTGACAATTTTTGCCTTGGTTCCTGAGTTTTCGATGAGTTCATTGATCCATCCTTCAAAGGTGAGTCCGTTGACCAGAATAAGGTCTGCAGAAGCCACGAGGCGGGCGTCGCGCGGAGTGGGTTGGTGGAGGTGCGGATCACCTCCTATTGGTACAATCAATTCCACCTTGAGTCGGTCACCAGCAATGTTCTGGGCCATATCGGCGATCATGGATGCCGATGCGACGACCTTGTATTTTTGCTGGGCAAAAAACGGGATGGCCAGGAGCATCAGGTATATGGTCAAACGAGTGCGGTTCATAATTGCTGTTTTTTAACGTATATATTTTTACAGGCCTGGAACGAAAGGACGGATTCTCGGGCATTGTCTATACGCATCGTCCTTGACTTTTCGTAAGGAAGCCACTGGATGACGGACAATTTGGTGCCGAGCCGGATATTCAGGCTATTGAGATACTCGAGAAAAGGTGTGTCGTGTTCTTTGAGACCGACGACAAATCCCGATTCTCCGGGGGAGAGGGTTTCAAGCCCGACCTGATTGCGCAAGGTGAACTTCCCATCACTGCTTGGTATCGGATCGCCATGCGGGTCAAATTTGGGATGGTCGAGGTAGGCATCGAGTCTTTTCACCAGCTCGTCGGACCGGATGTGTTCCAATTGCTCTGCGATATCGTGGACTTCGTGCCACTCAAATCCGAGCTTCTCAGCCAGGAATACTTCCCAGAGCCTGTGCTTTCGAAGGAGTTTTGTCGCGAGAAGCTTACCCTGGCCTGTCAAATGTACACCCCTGTATTTTTCGTAGTGAATGAGTGTTTTTTCTGCCAGTTTTTTGAGCATATCAGTGACAGAAGCCGCGGAAGTGGATAATTCACCCGCTATGGCATTCGTGTGTGCAGAACCTTGTGTGCGTTCGGTGATCTTGAAAATAGCTTTGATATAATCTTCTTCTGTATGCGTGTACACAGCATAAATTTAGAAAAATAAAATAATAATTTTAGAGTATTCTAAATATTTATTTTAAAGCAGATAAAGTTTAAATTTTGATTTTTTAAGATTCGCCAATCTAAAGGCAGAATATAGTTTGCATTCCGTTAAATTCCTCTTACTTTTGCGCCCTGAATAACAAATTAAAAAAAACAATATGGGACAAACATTAACGTACATCATTCCGGTCTTCGGAATCATCGCGTTGTTGTACACATTTTGGAAATCTTCGTGGGTCAACAAACAGGAAGTCGGAAGCGAAAAGATGGCGCGCATCGCTGAAAATATCGCGGTAGGTGCAATGTCTTTCCTCAAGGCGGAATACAGGGTATTGTCAATTTTTGTTGTGGCAGTTGCCATTTTATTGGCGCTCAGCGGTACGACAGAGGGATCATCCCCCTTGATTGCGCTTTCATTTGTGATAGGTGCCATTTGTTCCGGTTTGGCCGGCTTTATGGGCATGCGCGTGGCGACAAAAGCCAATGTCAGGACGACGAATGCGGCGCGAACGAGCCTTGGCAAGGCGCTTGAAATTGCATTCGCCGGCGGATCTGTCATGGGTCTCGGTGTGGTCGGACTCGGTGTTTTAGGGCTCGGGGGACTTTTCCTGGTCTACAGCAATTTGGGCTGGGACATGATAAAGGTCATTAATGTGCTGACCGGGTTTTCATTTGGCGCCTCCTCTATTGCCCTGTTTGCCAGGGTGGGTGGTGGTATTTATACCAAGGCTGCTGACGTCGGTGCAGACCTCGTAGGTAAAGTTGAAGCCGGCATTCCCGAAGACCATCCATTGAATCCCGCGACGATCGCTGATAACGTCGGTGACAATGTTGGTGACGTGGCCGGAATGGGGGCTGACCTCTTTGAATCCTTTGTCGGCTCCATCATAGGGACAATGGTGCTGGGAGCAGCATTTATTGGTATCGGTGGATATGAAGAATCCAATCAATTTGGCGGATTGAATGCAGTTTTATTGCCTCTTGTCCTTGCAGGTGTAGGCATTCTTACATCAATATTGGGGACCTTTTTTGTAAGGGTTAAGGAAGGTGGTGATCCACAAAAAGCACTGAACAGGGGAGAGTTTCTTTCGGCTATAGTTATGTTAGCAGCGACTTTTGCCATTACAAGATGGATGCTGCCTGCTTCCTGGACTGGGGAAAACGGATTTGAATATACTTCCATAGGCGTATTCTGGGCTGTGATATTCGGTCTCGCCGGCGGACTGCTCATAGGGATCATTACAGAATTCTACACGGGCACAGGTACAAGGCCCGTCAAGTCGATAGTATCCCAGTCGCTCACGGGATCGGCCACAAATATCATAGCAGGTCTAGGCGTGGGAATGCAATCCACAGCCATTCCAATCCTTATCCTGGCAGTAGCCATTGTTGGCTCATACACCTTCGCAGGTCTTTACGGTATCGCGATAGCCGCAGTGGGCATGCTTTCAAATACAGGCATTCAACTGGCAGTTGATGCCTATGGTCCCGTTTCTGACAATGCGGGGGGTATTGCCGAAATGAGCGAATTGCCTAAAGAGGTGCGCAGCCGGACAGATAAGCTTGATGCCGTGGGAAATACAACAGCTGCCATAGGCAAAGGCTTTGCAATAGGCTCTGCAGCCCTGACGGCGTTGGCGCTTTTCGCTGCATTTATCACAGCGTATAATGTAGCGCATCCTGAGGCGCCTCTGACCGGGATCAATATCACAAATCCCTATGTTATGGCGGCCCTTTTTGTAGGTGGTATGCTGCCCTTCCTCTTTTCTTCCCTGGCGATGAACGCAGTGGGACGAGCTGCTATGGATATGATCACCGAAGTACGCAGGCAATTCAAGGATATTCCCGAACTGCACGCAGCGCTCGGGGTGATGAAAAAAAATGAAGGTAAGGAGATGGCACAATGGTCCGCTGAGGATAAAACTACTTTTGAAGCAGCAGATGGCAAAGCGGAATATGGCAAATGTGTTGAAATTTCTACCAAAGCATCAATCCGTGAGATGGTGAGGCCCGGACTTTTGGCAGTTCTTGTGCCAGTCGTTGTCGGCTTTACACCCGGACTTATCGGACTCGGAAGCACCATGGGCGCAGAAATGCTCGGCGGACTTTTGGCTGGTGTGACTGTGTCAGGGGTTCTCATGGCGCTCTTCCAATCGAATGCCGGGGGTGCGTGGGATAATGCCAAAAAGATGTTTGAGGAAGGTGTGGAGATCAATGGCCAGATGTATTACAAGGGTTCTGATCCCCACAAAGCCACAGTCGTCGGGGACACGGTCGGAGACCCGTTCAAAGACACATCGGGTCCTTCGCTCAACATCCTCTTAAAGCTCATGTCAGTGGTGGCCCTGGTCATCGCGCCTCTCATTTAGGAAAAAAAATGTAAAAAATCTGATAAAGTGATGTCGCCACGCGGCATCACTTTTTTCTTTGAAAATTTTGCATGAATCATTTGTTTCGATATAAGCATTTGTGAATGTTTGTGAATTTGATATATTTAATGGTGTATTGTATTATTCACCTCAAATCATATTGAAAGAAATGAATAAATCAACTCTTCTATCAGGTTTAGCCGGTGCAGTCGTCCTCTATATCCTGAATTTTCTGTTCTATGGCCTGTCAGGTTTTATGGAAGCCTATGCGACCGAAGCAGGAAAAGCTGCATCCAAGGGCGAGGATATGAATATGATGCTTTTGGTCCTCGGGCACCTTGTCATCGGATATTTAATGGCCACACTGTATCACAAATGGGCAAGAGGGCATCACAGTGCGGGGCACGGCGGTCAGTTTGGAGGCCTTGTGGGAATTTTGCTGGGATTTGGACTTGGCTTCATCTGGATGGCAACATCTTCGTTCATGACGATGACAGGATTTATTGCAGATGGCATCTGGCAAATTGTGTCCTATACGATAACAGGAGTGGTCATCGCCCTGGTCTCCGGGAAATTGAGCGATTGACCAGGAATCGATGTAACTACTAGCGCAGAATTTGCAATTTGGCGTAAGCCAGCATGATCCGCTTTTCAGGGTTGTCTACCATGTCTGAAAAACGAATGGTCGCGACGCGCCTTTCATCGATCATGAGCACCTTGCCTTCTCCGAATTTCATGTGCATGACTTTCATGCCTTCCTGTATTTCAGAACTGTCGTCAGGATGAAAGTCTTTGGGATCAATGGCCAAAGTTTTTTGCCGGCCAGACCTCAGGGGTTTGAAATTTCCGAGGACACGCGGTTCACGGAATCCTTCCTTTTTGCGAATAGAGATCATGGCTTCGACGTTGTCGTCAGAAATTTCCTCAAGGAAGCGACTTGGATCATTGAATCTCATCTGGCCGTATTGGTACCGGCTGTTTGAGTATGTCAATGTCAGGATTTCTTTGGCTCGCGTGATAGCGACATAAAAGAGCCGACGCTCCTCGTCGATCTGGTCAGGGGAAGAGATAGAAAGAAATGAAGGGAACAGGTTTTCTTCAAGGCCGACCACAAATACGGATTTGAATTCGAGACCTTTCGCGGCATGCACCGACATGAGTGTCACAGCATCGGTCACGTCGCTTTTTTCATCCTGGTCTGTCATCAGGGAGATGGTTTGCAGGAATTGCGAGAGCGACCTTTCTGTGTCGGCTTCTTCATTGTCGTCCAAAACATCATCCTCGACAAATTCCTGGATGCCATCCAAAAGGGCATTGATGTTTTCGAGCCTGTTCATGCTTTCCATGGAGTTCTCCGCTTTGAGCAGATCGATGATGCCGGATTTCCTGGCGATATATAAAGCCGCTTCATATGCATTGGAATGCTGGACTTTTTCTTTGCACGCCTTAATAATGGACACAAACTGGCCGACTGATTTTCTGTTCCTGGTATTAAATTCAATATTGCGGAGGCATTCCCACATGGAGATCTCATTGTCTTCGGCCATCTGGACGATCTGATTCACGGTAGTGCTTCCAATACCGCGTCTGGGGTAATTGATCACCCTTTTAAGCGCCTCATCATCCTTTGAATTTACAGTTAGCCGCATATAAGCAATGAGATCCTTGATTTCCTTCCTTTGGTAAAAAGACAGGCCGCCATAGATGCGGTAGGGTATGTTGAAGCGGCGAAGATGCTCTTCGAATATTCTCGATTGAGCATTGGTTCTGTAGAGGATGGCGAAATTCTCGTTGGACAGGTTGAACCTGTTTTTTTGTTCGATGATGAGGTCGGCAACGCGCTTGCCCTCCTCGGTATCACTGACAGCCTTAATGATTTTGATCTTATTGCCCGATTCTTTGGATGTCCATATTTTTTTGTTGATCTGCCGCTTGTTGTACGTGATCACTTCATTGGCCGCCTGGATGATATAGGGTGTAGAACGGTAGTTCTGTTCGAGTTTATATGTCCTGACATTATCGAAATCATGCTCAAATTGGAGGATGTTTTCGATGGTAGCGCCTCTGAATGAATAGATGCTCTGGGCATCATCGCCCACGATGCAGATGTTTTGCGGACTGTCCGGGTATATGGTCAGGAGTTTGAGGATCTCATACTGCAGGAAATTGGTGTCCTGGAATTCGTCCACGAGCAGGTATTGGAACTGTTCCTGGTATTTAGTGCGAATGTTGTCGGGATTCTGGTAGAGCAGCCTGAACATTTGAAGGAGGAGGTCATCAAAATCCATGGCCCCGGCGCGTTTGCATTTCTCGACATACTTTTCATATATCTTGTAGAGCATAGGTCTGCGATTCATCTTATCCTGGCCCAGCAGTTCTTCGTTCTTGCTGTACATCTGGGGTGTGATCAGGTTGCTTTTGGCACCGGAAATCCTAGAACGAATGGCACCGACATTATAAGTCTTCTTGTCTAGATCGAGCGTTTTAATGATTTCAGACAAAACGCTTTTCGTGTCGTCAGTGTCGTAGATGCTAAAATCATTGGGGTATCCTATGCGGTGGCCTTCAACCCTAAGGATCCTGGCAAAGAGGGAGTGAAATGTCCCTGCCCATATCTTGTTCGCATCCCCGCCAACGACGCGCTCAATGCGCTCTTTCATTTCGCGTGCCGCTTTGTTTGTGAATGTCAGGGCAAGGATCTGGTAAGGGTAAACGCCGCATTTGATCAAGTGGGCAATCTTATAGGTCAATACCCTTGTTTTGCCGGAGCCCGGTCCGGCAATGACCATGATTGGCCCGTCTGTGGCCACGACAGCTTCCCGTTGGACCGGATTCAATTCGTCTAAATAGTCAGATTTCTTCTTTCGCAATTCAGGCATCGGGCTAAGATTAAAAATTTTTATAATACAAAGTTAGGGATTAGAAATAATAATATAAATCTTATGTTTATCTGATGCGATTTGAAAATGTAATCAAACATTTTTATAATTTTTTGCGAGATCCGCAGCTGACGGTACGAAGAAATGGGATCAAGGTCAAAACAGTCCTTCACGTCACTATGTTGTTTTTCATCGTTTTTACAATGCAGATCCTCCTGCTTGCACCTATTTCAGCGGCACTCGGCATTGAAAATGTCCCCCATGCTTTTGAGGACCTGTTGGAACAGTTCGATTCCTGGAAGATCATACTTTTGGTTGTCTTTGGTGCCCCGCTGATCGAGGAATTTGTTTTCAGGTATCCGTTGACAAAACCGGGATTGATCCTTTTAGGTGCTGGGGTACTGGCCGGAGGACTGGCCTTTTTAATTTGTGAAAATATCCAGGGACTATCACAATTGGCACAAATCGGCATTGGGGGATTGACAGGATTTGGCTGTATCCTTTTCCTGATTCTGAGGTATTTGCGTTCTGGCCGATGGCCTGGATTAATCCATAATCATTATGGTTCTATCTTCTACGTCGTAGCCGTTGTTTTTGCTTTTGTCCACATTTTTAATTTTACACTTGCTGAAACCCAATGGTGGTACACGCCATTGCTCGTATTGCCCCAGTTTATTCTCGGCCTTTTACTGGGTTATGTCAGAATTCAATATTCCATTTGGATGAGCGTCTTTGTGCATGCCCTCAACAACCTGCTGCCGACTGTTTTTCTATTTCTTATCTAGAGTTTTGATATCAGGAGAGTTTCGATCTGCCCCTCAATGGTCAGTCTGAGGAGATATAACCCGGGAGGGTAGGGGAGCAGACTGATTGAGGCAGGGAAAGACTTGCCGGATGCCAGCAAGTGCCCCCGGATATCGAGCAGGTTCCACTGATCGATGCTCGAAATACCTGATCCTTTGACAGAAAAAGATTCTATAACGGGATTCGGATAGATGCGGAAAAGGTATTTATCCACATCGGCCGTGGCAGAGACTTCGTATTCGAGGGCCATTTCGACAGCCTTCAATGCATTCAGTCGTCCGTAGCCATAAATCGGGTTAGGCGACGCATCACCCACCCAGTCAAAACACCCGGTCGTGTCGAATTGCGCCCTGGCGCTTGCCACAAGGATTTCTTCGATGGCATCGACCTGTCCGGCCAGGGCAGGATTGGCACTGATCATGAGGGCAACTGTCCCGGCAACATGCGGGCCGGCCATACTGGTCCCCGAAAGTGCTCCATAAGTGTCGTTCAACAATGCGGATCTGACAAAAACCCCTGGGGCAGAGATATCCGGTTTGAGCCTGAAAGAGGAATCAATGGCCACAGGTCCCCTGCTGCTGAAGGCGGCAATGGTATCATTGATTGCAGTAGCACCCACCGAAAATGCGTTTTCATACATCGCGGGCGGCCTGTTGACCGATGCGCATCCCGGGCCGCTGTTGCCCGCAGACACGACAACGACGATTCCCGCTGATCTCAGATTATTCACAGCTGTTTCAAGGATATGCCAGTTGCTCTCATTACAACCCTCTTTTTCCGGGCAAGACCAGCTGTTGTTGATGACATGTGGCGCAAGATCCGGGTTGGGATTCTGACCTTCAAGATCTGTTGGAGCGAGGAACCATTCAAAGCACTCAAGGTAGGTGGATGGTGTACCATAACCACGCTCCATATTCCTGCATCCAATCCACTCGGCCATCGGGGCAACACCAATAGAAAGGCTGTCTGTAGAGCCCACCATCGTGCCCATCGTATGGGTGCCGTGCCTGTGATCGTCACAGGGTGTAATCACGTCAAGACCACAGGGATTGTTCTCAGGGTCAAGGATTGAATCACCGTGCATTGGATTTATTTCCCTGATGGCATCGTGCCAGTTGTGATTATGGTCTGCACTGCTTCCGTCCCAACCGCGATATGTGGACTTCAGCGCCTCGTGATCCCATTCATAACCGGTGTCCTGTCCTCCGATGACCACGTTTTCACCGGTGAAGCCCAAACGCCATACACTGTCGGCCATGATTCGCCGTATGCCCCACTCGGCTTCGGGTGTCCCTTTATAAGGAATGATGGACTCATCGGCAGGGGCCTCCAGCATAACAGGATGGTTATCGGTGATCGCTTTGACTTCATCCAGAGCGGCAATGTATTGAAGTGTTTGAATATCCAGGTGCGCTTCTATTGCGTCTGCAATCATAAAGACTCTATGTGGAATATTCATTGCCGAAAGGTCAGATACTAGGGCTTTCATTGCCTTTTGCCCGGCCCTGTTGACAAGGGCCGAATAGACAAGTCGACCCTTGTCTATTTTGCCAAGAGCATCAACCGGGGTTTCGATCGGGACATCAATACTGCGCATAACAATGAGACATGATGTGGTCTGACGATCCTCGAGTTTGCTGAGAATTGATGGGTCAATTTTTTGAAGGCC
>JBFKJL010000010.1:0-20467 GCA_041631795.1 Saprospiraceae bacterium
GGACAAGTTGAAAACAGAGAGACCTGAGAATGAAAAATTTATTAATCATTAAATATAGCATTATGACCAACCTGGATTATGTCCTCATTAAGGACGAAGAAGCACAAACGCTTCACATTGAAGTGCGCGGCGCACTTAAAGCTGCCGATGCCATTGATTTCAAGACACATTTGGTGTCTATTGTCAACAATTTGAATCCCATAGTGGATTTGAGCGAATTGGAAGACATTGACCTGGCGGGGATCAACGCTCTTGTTTGCATTCACAACAGGGCAAAAGAAAGATCCAAGCAGGCGACCTATCACATTGCTGAGAACAGCGCTGTTGACAGAATTCTCAAAGTAACCAAACTGGGTGAATCCCTTTCGTGCAAGATCAGGGCTTGATCTTATAATTCACACAGTTATGAAAGATTCATTTATCAATAAAGCAGGATTGTTGTTTGTGAGCATGATTTTCGTCAATGCCGGAAATTATGCCATCAACCTCATCCTGGGCCGTCTTCTGGGTCCTGAGGACTTTGCGGAAGTCTCTGTTCTGACTTCCCTTGTACTCATGGTATCCTTTATGGCCCTTGGACTCCAGTTGTCCGGCGCGAAGTTTATCGCTTCTGAAAAGTCGGGCAAGACAGGGGAATCCCTGGTTGCCGTCGCATCATGGTTCAGAAGGAAATCCCTTTGGCTCGGTGTGATGGTTACCGTGATTGCTTTTTCCCTGGTTTTGCCGATCACGAGTTTTCTCAAATTTGAGAGTTGGTGGTCCCTTGGGATTCTGATTGCAGGCATACCGATTTACCTGCTCATGAGTGTCAACAGGGGTATCCTTCAGGGATTTGAGAATATAGGGCAACTTGCCCTGACGTACATCGCTGAAATGGCGGGACGTGCAATAATGACCTTTATCCTTATTGCAGTTTGCATAATGCTGACGCTGGGCCGGTTTACCGAAAGTACTGCGGTGGGCTTTTTATTTTCATTTGTTATCGCGTACCTGTTCAGTCGCAAGGACGCTTCACTGGGGAAAAGCACAAAGATCAGTTCTGGTCTTGAAGGCAACATTTACAAATTTGTGCTGGTCGTCTCATTTTATGAATTTGCGCAGATCCTGATCAACAACAGCGACCTCATACTTGTCAAGCATTATTTTGACAATTACGAGGCGGGGCTATACGCTGGACTGGCCCTGATTGGACGGGTCATTTTCTTTGCCACGTGGTCAGTTGTCACCCTGCTTATTCCAAGGGTTGTCCGTCTGCAGAAAATGGGTTTGCCGCACAATAAAATCCTGATACAGTCATTTATTTTTGTTTTGTTGACGGCGGTACTTATAACGGCGGGATGTTTTCTGTTTTCAAAACAGATCATGGAAATATTTTTCGGGCAGGCATATGCCTCGATACATCATCTCCTGTGGAAGTATGCCCTGGCGACTTCCATGTTTGCAAGCGCCAATGTATTTGCTTACTACTATATGTCACTGGATCAATATGTACCTGTTTTACTTTCGATAATCGCAGGAGTGGCACAGGTTATTTTTATCACATTATTCCATAGTTCAATTATGCAGGTGATTTCGGTACAGATCGTTCTCATGTCGGCATTACTTTTGTCTATGGTTGTATATCATATCTTAAAAGGAATTAAAAATGAAAAAACTCAAAATAGCTATCGTTTCTCCGTTTCCTCCGGGGACAGGCACGCTGAATGAATACGCGTACCACCTTGTCAATCATTTGAAGGACAAGAAAGACATTGAGGAAATCACCCTAATATCCGAAAAGCTTGAAGATGGTCAGGAATACCCTGACATAAAGGGACAGGCAACAGTCCGCATTCTTCAGACCTGGAAGTTCAACGCCTACAGCAACGTCATCAATATTTTCAGGGCTATCCGCAAAAGCCAGGCAGATGTCGTTTTATTCAACATCCATTTTTTGTCTTTCGGAGATAAAAAGATTGCAGCTGCACTGGGATTGTTCCTGCCGCTGTTGCTGAAGATCGCTGGGATCAAAAACATGGTGTTGCTTCATAATATCATCGAAAGTGTCGATCTGGAAGCAGCCGGGATTACGAAAAACAGGATGCTGAAGTTCCTCTATAATTTAACGGGGACAATCCTGACAAAGGCATTGTTATGCTCGGACCTTGTTGCAGTGACGATTGCGAAGTATGTAGATGTTCTACAGGAAAAGTACAAAGCGGAAAATGTAGCCCTGATCCCTCACGGAACATTTGAATTGCCCAGCACACCTGATTTCAATAGTGACCAGGACCATAAAACAGTGATGACTTTTGGCAAGTTTGGCACCTACAAGAAGGTGGATCAACTCATCACCGCAGTCGATAACATCAGGAAAAGGACAAATCAGAAGATCAGCCTGGTGATTGCGGGAACTGATAATCCAAACAAGCTGGGATATCTTAAAAGTATGCAGGATGAATACAGTCATGTTGAGGATGTCACCTTCACCGGTTACGTTGAGGAGGAAGATGTGCCGCGCGTTTTCAAAGAAAGTGATATCGTGGTATTTCCTTACACGAGTACTACGGGCAGCTCCGGTGTTTTGCACCAGGCGGGCAGTTATGGACGGGCTTGTGTTCTTCCAAACATCGGCGACCTTAAGGAGCTCATTGAAGAAGAAGGATATGTCGGAGAATACTTCAACCCCGGGGATGGGCACACTCTGGAAGAAGCCATTTTGCGTCTCGTGGAAGACGATGACAGGAGGGTTAAGAATGCCAGGCAGAATTACGCTGCTTCATGTGGCCTTCCCATGTCTGAAATTACAGATTGGTATATGCTGCACCTGACGGCCCTGGGCAGAACAGGTCAACAGGAAACACAAAAGCAGGTTTCGGAACAGGTAAAAAATTCCGGTATGGAAGCACCCCTTTTGTCTTAAGGGTCAGCTTTTTTTCCGGATAGCGTTATAATGCTATATTTATTATTCCAGGCTGCCGCTTCTTTTGAAAAGAACGGCAGCCTTTTTTTCTTTGCCATCGGAATGTAAAATGCCAAATGATTTCTGTTTTGATCTGATCCAGGGCTTCCATCCAAAAACTTCTGTTGGAGCCTTCTCAAAATCCTTCAAAGTCCAAAGGGCATAGTTGAGCCCTTCCCTGTCTGCGCATTCGAGGATTTTGGCCAGGTATGTCTTTTGTTGGTTGCCGGTATTCCCCAAAGGCATCAACAATGACCTGTTCGTGGACATACCAAACTCCTGGAGAAAGAGGGGCTTTCCGTTACTGGATTTTCTCAGACCTGGAATTCGTTGTTCAAGATCACGCACACTTTTGTAGTGGTGGAAAGAAACCACATCTACCTTATCAGAGAGATAGCCGGCTGCTTCTGCAGTAGACCAGCCTACAGTGAGCAGGTGATTCGGGTCATAGGCCCGGGCACGCAATTCCATAAATTCAAGCCATTCGATAACAATGTCCTCTCCGTGATTTTTAAAATCCAGGTCTGGTTCATTTTTCAGGTCCCATGCAAGGATGACGGGATCGTCCCTGAAATTTGTCAACAGGGTTTCAAGGTGCCGGTCAGTATTTGTATAGTATTCAATCGAGAAGCCTTCGGGGAAATCAAAAAGTGTTGGGACAGCCCAGAGTTTTTCACTTTCAATGAGACGGAGAAGTTTGTTGAGCAACTCAATTTTTTCAAGATCGATATCAGCCCCGCCAAAAATGGAATAAGGGATGAAGATTCTTACAGTATTGAAGCCAAGAGACCCTATCAATTCGATATCTTCTGAGATGACGTCCTCATCAAAGGTCTCCCAAAAGTCCACCCAGGGACTTTCAGCAGGGTAGTAATTGATGCCGCGAACCCGAAGTTCAGAATCGCCGTAAACCAATTTTCCTCCTTTAGCGCGGACAAACTTCTTGTCTCCGGCAGGTCTGATATTGGTGGTGTCATTTATCGGATCAAACTGCCATTTATCCACGCGCCACATGCCTTCTTCACGAAGCATAATGACATCGATATTATACCTGAGCAGGGTATCAAATTCCAAATCGCCATCGGCTTCATACATATGCCTTATGACGGAAACATTGCTATCAGAAAGCGCGGCAAATTTCTTATCGAGACTCAACTGTGTCAACGACAGGTTGTGTTCCAGGTCTCTCTGTTTCATTCGCCACAACCCAAATGGCGGAGGAGGGTTTTGCTCTATAAGCCTGTTTTTTAATGCATCTGTAAACGCGTCTTCCAAATATTCGATGCGATGATTTTCAAGGAAAATGTTCAAGCCCAGCCAGGCGTCGGTATATCCCTCAATTATATCCATCAGCAAAAAATCTTCTGCATATGTACCAATCCCGGCAGAATCAGGTGAAATATTGACCATTGGCGTGTGTCGTTTTTTATAATCAGTGGTCACTGTATGGACCTGGATCTCCGTGGCACCGACGTGGAAGTATACGAGGATCTTGCCAATACACCAAAGGATAAACACGACAGTCAAAATGCTTACCAGGCTGAGCAGCCATCTCCGTTTGATATTATTTTTCTTTGTCGTCATTGTAAGGTGAATTGATCATTTTGCTGTAATCCACCACAAGTGACAAAGACATCCATTTTACCCCGGACATACTGGTGATAGGGGATCTTCAAGATGGCCATTCCATTGTCTGTTTGGATAATGGATTTGTACTTTGATTTATTTATCCGGTATTCGATCATCACATTGGTGCCGTCTGAAACTGTCTGACCAAGGATGCCAATGACAGGATCTATGATGATGCATTGGGAATTTGCATCATACCGGATCTTAATCGATCTGACAAACCGGTCAAAACCAAGGGTCAATATGTCGCTGCTGACATTGCCTGAATAGGCGCGTATACTTAATTCCCCGGGCATTTCTGGATTCTGAATGTAGACTGTGGCGATACCATTGACAGTTTTACCTGAATGTATGGAGTGCACAGTATTATTCCTGTAAGTAAGGAACTGGCAAAAAGTGCCATCCGCCACGATATGGCCCACTTTATCCACCATAGGGGTCGTGGTCATTTTAAGATATCGGGCAGGATCCGAGTACGGGAAATATTCTTCGATATTGAGCGTGATGGAAGAAGGCGTTCCGGCAATAGCAATCACTTCCTGTTCGTTAGAAACAGCTTCTCCAGATTTTCCGCCAACCATAATTCTGCCGATTGATGAGCCTGCATCGAATGTTTCTACGGCAAACATATTGTGAACTGGGGAATTGAATGACAGCGTAGGCCTGTTCTCGTATTTGATCGTGTATATGATTTCTGTTCCCTCGCCCACAGGATTTGTGTATATATCAGTAGGGACCATGATTGCCATGGCATTTTCCTTTTTTTCTGACAGAATGGTTTTAGGGCCGGTATAGGCTGTTATGATCCCCTCCGGAGGCCCGGGAACAACAAGTACCGAGTCCCGTGTCAATACCCTGGACGCGGTGGTTACCATTATTTCGGCATGCCCGCTTTTCTGTGTCAGGCAGGAGGGCAGGATGTTGTTGTATTTTGTTTGAAGGCTGTCATTTGAAATGACAAACATATTGTCAGGAGAGGTCCAGACAAGAAATAATTCGTCTGTGCAGTCGCTGTTTTGGATTATTGTGACCTTCAAGCTGTCACCGGCAGTTATAACAGGACTTTGAGTGTCAAGGCGGACCTGGTTGCAGGCGCTTTTTTCTGCCAGTTCAGTTTCACATCCAACGACGGCCAACACTAATGCGAGTAATATGATGCCTGCAACCTTATTCATTCCGTGTATATTGAGGCAGTGAAAATATTTGTCTTTAAACTGATAAGGGTATCGCTTTCAGGCCTGGCTGTGAAACCGGCAAAAAGCGGATTCGGCAATCGGTCGAGATACAATGATTTTTCCATGGACAGGCCATTGATGTAAATATCTGATGTTGATGCATTGTGGAGGGATACGCAGGATTCCGGGATATTCCCGGGGAAAGAGAATAACCGGCTGCGTTGCTGCCCAATGCCTTCCGGCAGATAGACTGCATCAACCCAAATGAGATCGCCCGTGCCCCGGGACTGATATGATACCAGAATTTGGGGAATGACTGCCAGCTGGTCACCAAAATTGTGCAACGTGCCTGAATATATGCCTTCGTCAAAAGAGACGTTGTGAATTCCCGTATAGGCATATCCTTCGCTATCGGTCACCATGGTTCGAATATTGATCCGATGATATACCGGGGCAGCATGATTTTCCAAATCCAATGTTGCCAGAGCTGTCGAAAAGTCAATCCTGAAGGGTGTTGATTCCAATGGCGCGAGGGTGTGTTTGATGATATCCGCGGCAGTGTATCGGATGATTTCATTGTTGTTTTCATCGTAAAGCACACCATCAATGGTCACAAAAGCCGGATCGTTATCTACATTTGTCAGGGTACCAATGATTGAATAGCGTCCATCATTATATATCAGGGTAGATGAATGCACATGGACTTCGGGTTTGTCAAAAACATCTTCAAAGCGCAGCTTGTCCATGTTCAGTTTCCTTCGACCATGTTTAAACCTTCGTAATTCAGGGAGTGACAACAGTCGGTCTGGAGGAATGTAGGACTCCGGAAATTCTGGGTATAAATACCAGAATATACCTTTCCTGACCAGGTTTAATGAATGCCGGGATGAGTATTTGCGAAGTGCTGTTATCCAATAGGCATCCACGATGGCTATTTTCTCATTTTCAGATGTTCCGGGAAACCACGATATGGATATGCTGTCCAGTTTTGCATACGAGGATAAGATGCCGGACTTTAGTGATGTTTGTACAAGAAATTCATCCATAGGTGGTCTCTTATCGGGATCATGGAGGCTGTGCGCTTTTTCAAATTGTTTGAAGTCTATGGCATGAAAATAGGCTTTGACAACGTTTTCTGCTGATGTTTTGTCATTGCCGGTGATGTATCCATGCAGGAAAAGCACTGTACATGACAGGCCAAGGATGGCCGTCCACCCCAGCGAGACATAAAACTCCTTATGATTCAGGGGTTTGGAGGCACGGGAATCTCCCGGGATGAGATTGATGTGATCCCAGGTTTTATCTCGTGCTGAAAACAGGACGACACAAAGGAAGAGGCACGACAATGGAATGATACCCCACATATACTTTTGGTAAGCGGGCAAGTCTTTGGCCGGGAGAACAGAAGGCACCATGGGGACATCAGGCCTTTCCCAAACGATGATGTTGTTGTCGAGCTGCCTGATCTTTTCCCATCCTGAGTAGTACAACAGGGGATCATAGAATTTATCGTTCGAAAAGATGAACTTGAGATTGTAGCTTTCTGGCACTGTCAGGAATTGACGGAGCGCTTCGAGTCCTTCATCCCCCAGGTACTTTGCATTTTCAAGTCTTTCAACAGCCCGGGAGGTCATTTCGGGAAGCCTGCGCACCGAATGGTAATTGCCGTCAACGCTGAGGGCTTTTGTGTTTGCAGATAACCAGGCCATCTGGTCGCCAAACCCCAGGGTAAGGTAACGCCACTTATAATGCTTGTCGACATTGAGAAAGTCAACAATGGGTTTGATATCGATTTTATCCGGTTGTGTGGACCTGAAAAACTTGAAATTTACAGTGAGCACAGCGGTCAACAGGGTTCCTGCAAGAATAAATCCCAGAAGGATCTTTGACAATTTCAGGTTGACCAAAGACAAACTGTTATCCCGTGTCGTCTTGTAGATCCTTACCAGGAAATCGCCCCAAAAAGGCAACGACAAAATGGTTGCCCAAAACGTAAACCTGTCGAGGGTTAAAATCTCGAAGGCATTTGATCCCAGGATCATTTTTGGAATGGGTGTTGTTCCCCCAGTGCCCAGGACAAAGAGAAGCGATATCGACAGGCCGATAAAGAGATTTCTTTTTGTAAAAATCGTTTGTACGAGGTACGGCAGGAAAAACAGCATCATGCCCCACGGGATCAGGAAGAAAACCAAACCTGAAGAAGCCACATCTATGTAGGAGTCCCTGGATCCATGTGGAATCGGGACCTGGGTAATGGGGTCGGATTTTGACCAGTACCAATAGGGAAATACCACGATAATTATTATAAGAACAATAACGGTGCACAGGGCAATGGCTTTTGGCAGGATGGCCCACACTTCCCTGAGAAAATCTGAAAGATGGAGCGAGCGGTTCCCGATCCTTGTTTGCGCGCGGTCAATAACCGAAAGGCCCAAAACCGGCAGGATAAAAAAGACCAATCCGAAAATCGTGGTCACATGGTGCGCACTTGTTGTGACCGCCAGAAAGGAAAGACCCAGGAACAGGGACGACCGGTTGTTCCACCGCATCCATTTGTACAATTCGGGGCAGGCATTGAGCAGGAAGGCGATGCCTGTCAAGCTGGGCAGCTGACCGAAAATATGAAGCGCTTCGGTAAACGAAGAAGAGAATACTGCTATGATGGCAGCCGTGAAAGCCGAATGTTCTCCAACCCATAAACGGCTGAAAACAAATACCCCGCGGATGAGGGTCAGTGTCACAACAAATGACCAGATGATAAACCCGCCTTTTAGCCCGAAAACAAAGGAAAGCGCTCCAATGACCTGGTGGACCAGCGGGGGGTAGCTTGTGGTGGTAAAACCGGTATACCAGCGCGTGTCCCACGTCGAAAACCAATCCGAAGCATAGTGATCTGCAAAGAAAATATGGACATAGGCATCATAGGTGGATTCAAATGTAAAGAATACACTTGTCCCGTGGAAAAGCATTCCAAGTATCAATGCTATGAACAGTTTTTGCCTTTTTGACATAGCCAATCAGGTGTATGCACGAATGCAAATGGCCCTGAATTATATATTTTCTAAAGCTAAAAAGAGGGAAAATCATACCAAAAAACCGGAATAAGGCCTGCCTTATCGAAAATTGGCCATGACACCACCCAATCAGGCCGAAATTTGAAGAAAAAATTGAGATGAAACACGGAATAATAGTACCATGCTACAATGAATCCCAAAGATTGAAATTCGATCAGTTTGCTGATTTTTTAGCCCAGCATCCGGACTACGTGATCTGCTTCGTGAATGATGGCAGCTCAGATGACACACTGGCAAAGCTCGAAGCCTTCTCCGGCAAGCATAACGACCAGGTTGTTGTCTATGATATGCCACAGAACGGAGGTAAGGCCGAAGCAGTTCGCGCAGGAATGAATCACATGCTGGAATCCACGGGTGTTGAGACACTTGGATTTCTTGATGCGGATCTATCCACAGACTTTGATGACTACAAGATGCTTGTGCATCACTTGCACAGCGATGCCAACAGCCACATGGTATTTGGGTCGCGATCATCAGAAGGCGCAGACGAGATCAAACGCAACGGTTTCAGGAACATTGCTTCAAAAATCGTCGGCCTCATGATCAGGATGCTGCTTCGACTGCCCATATCTGACACCCAGTGCGGGGCAAAGGCCTTTAAGCCGGAAGCGGCACGTTTTGCCTTTGCAGGCGGATTTGTCACGCGGTGGCTCTTTGATGTCGAGATCTTTATCAGGATGAAAAAATACTACGGGAGAAAGCAGGTCATGAAGATGATGCGTGAAATACCCCTGAAAAAATGGATTCATGTTGATGGATCAAAATTGGGGTTGAGCGATTCCCTCAAGGTCCCTGGCCAGTTGTTATCCATCGCCATGCAGTACAATATCGTGCCCGGCTATAGGGGTGCCGTCCAGTTTGTTCAGTTTGGAATGATCGCTATTGCCACGGCATTGAGAATTTCCTAAACCTTGGACGTCACAAACAAATTGATGAAGGGTAAAAACCGGACTACTGTCCCACCTGGATTGATCCACCGAGCAAAACTTCAAAATATGCTCCCAGGGGAACGAACAATTCACGGGCGCGCATGCCGGGATTTATCACGATCGTTGGATTTGATTCTTCAAGAAATACGGGAAGGATGACATTGCTGGTACTGTCCGGCACAGAGAGTTTTTCCCAATTGTTCGGGTTGCTGTACATCACGTCAGCGTTGCCCGTCCAGAATGCAAAGGCATCTGCTTGAATTGAAAGGGTCGCGGTATCGCTGCAAATGCCCTGGTCTGAAACGAGCATATATTGATACATCCCTGTTGTGGGTATTGAAGTTGTCAGGTTCGTGGATTGGGAGATGAAAATACTGTCCTTGTACCATTCATAATTGTACCCATTCGTACTCAGGTTGGTTATTGTAAAGGTATCGTTCAGGCAGATCATTGAATCTGGTGTTGAGACCTGGGCAATTGTCGAACAATTGTTCAAGGAAGTTGGGACGAGCTTGATATCGAGTGTGGTCAACTGCCCGTTGTCTAAAATGACATTGTTGATGATCTTTGAGTGGTACCCTGTTTTGGTAAACCGAACAGTATAATTTGAAGAATCGGCAACACCGAAAGCATACTCCCCGGCGGCGTTTGTCGTGGTCAGGGCTTCAGTTTCTATGCCCTTTTGTATTTCGATAGATACGGCGTTGACTTGACCAAAGGTGACGGCATCTGTAATAGTGCCTTCGAGGTAACAACCCTTCACGTATGAAGGCGTCAGGACGAACAATCCCTCCTCTATATCCGACACAAGAATATTTCCAGAAGGCAGGAAAGGGGTCGCGCCCCAGGCTCCGGCAAAACCGCTGCCGGAAAAGGGAGACGTATCATAGTGGCCAACTTCAATAAGATTATGAGGCCTTGAGGCGTCGACTATGGTCACGCCATCTTTGTAATAGGATGTGACCAAAAAATCATTGATCACATGGACATTGTGCGGAATCACATGACTACCGGGACTTGATTGGTACCGGTCCAGTTCTTCAATAAGCCCAACGTTAGAAATGTCAAAGGCCCCAACAAAACCACCGTTCACTTCGTCTGTGGTAAAGAGATAATTTCCGTCGTCAGTTGGCCACACATTATGCGTGAAATTGTTTGGTGTGTTTTGGGTTCCCAGTGTGACGAGGCTGTTCATATTTGAAAAATCGATAATAGAAAACTGGCCATTATTCAGTTCAGCTCCAAAGAGAGTATCTCCCTTCAGGTACCCATCGTGAAGGTATGCAGCGTTGTATTGACCCAGGTAGGTCGGGCTCGTCGGATTGGCCAGGTCATAGAACATGCAACCGCCCATGCCGACATTCGAACCGAAGACGCCCAATATGCCATTGTCGCTGATATGGAGATTGTGAATGGTGCTTAGACCCTCTCCTGTATATCGGCTGTTGCTGATCGACCCGGGCAGGTTTTGAAGATTGATGATCAGCAGGCCGCCGAGGCTTTCATTGCTGACATAGGCATAGCCATTCCATGTCTTGATGTCCCGCCAGAAACTGCTGAAATCAAATACAAAAAAAGCCTCGAATATCGAATCGGGGTTTGTCACATTGACGATAGACACACCGTTTTGTGTTCCAACAAGCGCGTATTCATTGCCATTCACATCATGATACGCCCACACATCACTGAGATCCTGGGCATACTGAAGCGAATCGCGGAAGGTGATGTTTTTCTGGGCAAACAACCCGGACGAGAGAATCAGGACAACCAGGCATATGAGGTATTTTTTCAAAACTGGATCTTTAACGGGAGTCAGAGAACATTTGATCGTCACAAATATAGAGAATTCCGGGACGACGGTTTGCTATCTTTAGGCCTGCAATGATGGTTAAAAACATTTTTAACAACTGGAAAGCCTTATGGCATCCCGAAAGATTCCATGGCTGGGGTAGGCGGCGATCCTATTTTGAAGGATGGTATTTCAAAATTGTAGATCCCACTAACTACTGGGCATTTGCCTTTATCCCGGGCATTTCTTTTGATGATACAGGTAGGGGCGAGGCTTTCATTCAGACGATGGATGGCACCAATGGCCAGTCCTCTTTTCTTTCCTTCAAGGATGAAGTGTTTTTAGCCCATCCGGGCAAATTCGAGATTGCGATCGGCAATAGCATATTTTCCGGGAACAGGCTATCCCTCGACCTGGAGCACTTCACAGGCGATCTTGAATTCGTTGATCATGTGTCGTGGCCAAAGTCATTCGGTGCGCCGGGGATCATGGGTTGGTATTCATTTGTCCCGTTTATGCAGTGCAATCACGGCATTGTCAGCATGGATCACAACATCCGGGGACAATTGAATTATAAGGGGCTTGACATTTGTTTTGACGGGGGGAAGGGCTATATCGAAAAAGACTGGGGGTCATCTTTTCCCCAATGTTGGATATGGATGCAATCCAACGGCTTTAGGGATAATGAAGCTGTTTCAGTGGTGGCTTCAGTGGCACATATTCCCTGGTTGGGTTCTTATTTTGTCGGGTTTATTGTGGGATTTCTATATCGGGGAGAAGTTCACCGTTTTGCCACATACACAGGTGCAAAAATGAGATCCCGGATTGAAGATGGCCTCGTCATCCTGGAATTCAGAGATAAGAAAAAGCAATTGATCCTCAAGGCGCACCAGGCAGAGGGGGTGGAACTCATATCACCGATCAAAGGAAAAATGACAGGAAAGCTCAATGAAAGTTTGAAAGCAGAAATACAAGCCACTTTTGCTGTGGACAACAAAATTGTTTACCGAGCCAATGGTTCAAATGCTGGACTGGAAATTGCAGGTGATGTAAGTATCCTGCTGACAGACTGATCACAAAGTAAACGGATCCCCCCAAAGGCGTTGTCCACCATCGATGTACACTGTTTCACCGGTGATGAAATGAGCGAGTGGACTCGACAGGAAGACTGAAAGCCAGGCCACTTCCTGAACGGTGCCCAATCTTTTCAGCGGTACTTTAGCGGCGAGTTGGTCTACGAGTTCCTGTGGATAGTTTTTCATACCTGTTGAGTTAATGTATCCCGGTGCGATGGCATTAATATTAATTTTGTATTTGCTCCATTCTACGGCAAGGGTCTTGGTCAGGCTGTCCACACCGGCACGGGCTGCAGCCGAATGCGCCATGCCTGGAAAACCCCTGAAAATGTTGATGATGATATTGATGATGGCCCCTGATTTTTGAGGAATAAAAAAAGCATTGGCCATTTTCTGTGTCATATACCAGGTCCCATTGAGGTTGTTGTTGATCACAGCGTTCCAGCCTTTTTCCGACAGGTTTTCTGCATTTGATAAAAACTGCCCACCGGCATTGTTGACAAGGACATCCAGCTGACCAAAAGTTTCTTTGATCTTGTCTACCAAAGCTGAAATGTTCTCCTGGTCCCTGATATCGCAAATGGCATAATGGGCTTCTCCTAAAGCACTCAATTTTTTTGTCGCAGGAATAAGGTGGTCTTCTTTCCTTGAGGCGATAATGACTTTTCCCCCGGTTTTGAGAAATTCTTCAGCAATGGCGTAGCCTATGCCTGTTCCACCGCCCGTCACCAGAGCGACCTTATCTTTATTCAATGTGTTTGAAAACATAAGTTAATTGTTTAAGTAATTACACACCCATTCTCACATGTCCGCGAAAATCTGTTATTTTAAACGTGTCAACAAAAATATGCAATGCGCCGAGTTTTTCTTTTCCTTGCCTTTTTTGTCATTCTATTGATCAGTGTTATTTCAATTTTCATAGATAGCAAATTTTGGCTGATGTTTTTAGTATTCGGCCCCCTCCTTTTGCTTGGGTTTTATGATTTCTTCCAGAAACAAAGCGCTATCATGCGCAATTTTCCCCTTGTGGGCAGAACAAGGTTTTTAGCAGAATGGATGCGGCCAAAGTTTTACCAGTATTTTGTTGAGCCCGATACTGATGGACGGCCATTTGAACGGACAAAGCGCAACATCATCTACCAGAGGGCTAAAAAGGTATTGGATACGGCTCCCTTCGGGACCCAGCTGAATGTCTATGATGAAGGTTACGAGTGGATGAACCACAGCATTGCGCCTCTTGATGTCAAAACCCTTGATCATGATCCACGGGTAATGGTGGGTGGAGATTCTTGCCGACAACCATACAATGCGAGCATATTTAATGTGGCCGCCATGAGTTTTGGATCCTTGAGTAAAAATGCGATTATGGCCCTGAATGGAGGGGCAGCCATCGGGGGATTTGCACACAATACCGGCGAAGGGGGCATATCTTCATATCATAACAAGTTTGGCGGCGACCTGATCTACCAGTTTGGGACCGGATATTTTGGATGCCGGACAGAAGACGGGTATTTTTCTCCGGAGTTATTCCGGGAACGGACAGCGGCTACGAATGTCAAGATGGTCGAAATCAAATTGTCCCAGGGGGCAAAACCCGGACATGGAGGTATTCTTCCTGCTAAAAAGGCCACACCTGAGATCGCGGCCATTCGCAATATTGAACCGTATAAAGATGTCAATTCCCCACCGTTCCACACTGCATTTTCAACACCTATTGAGTTGCTTGAATTTGTTCAAAAGTGCCGGGAACTCTCCGACGGCAAGCCCATCGGGTTCAAACTGTGTGTTGGATTGCGAAGTGAATTTATTGCGATATGCGAAGCCATGATCAAAACAGGAATCAGGCCCGATTTCATCACAGTAGATGGAGGCGAAGGGGGAACAGGAGCGGCGCCATTGGAATTCAGCAATTCGGTTGGTGTCCCCTACAAGGAAGGCTTGTCTTTTGTGTACAATGCCCTGGTCGGCTTTGATCTGAAGACGCAGATTAAACTCTTTGCTTCTGGCAAGATCATTTCCGGTTTTGATATCTTCCGGTCCATTGCGTTGGGTGCTGATGCCTGCTATTCTGCCAGGGCAATGATGATGGCGGTGGGGTGCATCCAGGCATTGGAGTGTAACAAAAACACCTGTCCGACCGGGGTCGCCACGCAGGATCCCGAGCTGATCAAGGGCCTGGTTGTTGAAGATAAAACACACAGGGTGGCCAACTATCACAGGGAGACGGTGCATGCATTTGTGGAATTGCTCGCGGCTGCCGGCCTGGATCATCCTGACAAGATCAACAGGGTACACATCAACCAGCGTGTAGACCAGCATGTTTCCAAAAGTTACCTTAAGCTTTATCCGTACATCACAGAAGGATGTTTGCTGTCGCCGGATTCAGTTCCCCGGTCCTGGAAGCAGGATATCGCGATGGCCACACCAGATAGTTTCAAACCCCTCTATAAATCAGTCTTTATCGCTGAAGACTAAAAATGTTTGATTAACACTTTTATACAGATTTAAATTTTTTTAATATATTGTGGGCGGGGTGTATTCATGAAAATGAATGCACCGGAGAAGAGTGTTAAGAGTCCGCTACTTGTAGCGGACTTTTCAGCTTAAATATCTTCCCTTTTATTATCTTGATGACTGTATAAACATCGGTCATCATGAAAATCAATGTCTTATTCGTTTCATTTCTTTTATACGCCCAGATATTCACGGGTCAGAAAGTGGATATGGCTTCATTCCACGGGATGTCTCCCCGCAATATAGGTCCCGCAGGCATGAGCGGACGGGTCACATCCATTGATGTTGTTTTGGAGAACCCGGATATCATCTACCTGGGGACTGCTGCCGGTGGTGTTTTCAGGTCTGAAAATGCCGGTCATACCTGGACGGGTGTTTTTGAAAACGAAAAAACGGCATCTGTTGGTGCCGTGTCTGTCTATCAAAAGAATCCTGACATCATCTATGTCGGAACGGGTGAGGGCAATCCCAGGAACAGCCAGAACAGCGGCAATGGGATGTACAAAAGCATTGATTGCGGAAGAACATGGATGCACCTGGGGCTTGACCAATCAAGACAAATTCACAGGGTGATCATACACCCTGACGATCCCGATAATGTCACCGTCGGCGTTTCAGGTGCCACGTGGGGGGAGAGCCCTGAGAGGGGGGTCTATAAAACCTATGATGGCGGCAAATCCTGGAAAAAAGTTTTATATATAGATGCCATTACAGGATGTTCTGACCTGGTTCAGGATCCCTATAATCCCAATAAGATGATTGCCGCGATGTGGACTCATCAGCGGTGGCCGTGGTTCTTTAAATCCGGCGGTGAAGGATCCGGTATTTTCATCACTTATGATGGCGGTGAAACATGGCAAAGAACCGTTGATAAGAGCGGCTTGCCAAAGGGTCCTTTGGGCCGTATAGGTCTTTCGATTGCGCGCAGTCAACCTGAAATTGTATACGCTTTCATCGAATCAGAGAACAATGGTATTTACAGATCAGAGGATGGCGGACATACCTGGAAACGCGTATCGAAACCTAAAGAGAAAATAGGTGATCGTCCGTTTTATTACGCGGATGTCTATGTCGACCCATTGAATGAAAACAGGATTTACAGCATCGCGACTGAAATCAATATCAGCGAAGATGCGGGCAAAACATGGACTGTCTTTGCACCGGGCAATAAAATCCACACGGACCATCATGCGTTTTGGGTTCATCCGAAGAACTCATCATTTATCATGGCGGGTCACGACGGTGGTTTCAATATTACGCATGACAGGGGCAAGAACTGGTGGTTTGCAGACAATCTTCCGCTGGCGCAGTTTTATCACATCAGGGCCGATAACGAGATCCCATACAATGTCTATGGCGGGCTCCAGGACAATGGTTCCTGGAAAGGGCCAAGCGAAGTCAGGTTCAAAGGGGGCATCCGGAATTTCTACTGGCAGCGCCTGAGTGTCGGCGATGGATTTGATGTGGTGCCCGATCCTAAGGACAGCAATAAGGGATATGCCATGGGCCAGGCGGGAAACCTGGTCAGGTATGACACCAAAAGCGGGCAGCTCTTGTCCATAAAACCACAGCATCCGGAAGGGGAATATCTGCGGTTCAACTGGAACGCGGGCATTGCCATCAATCCACACGACAATAAAACCATTTACTATGGCAGTCAGTATGTGCATAAAAGTTCTGATCACGGACAGTCATGGGAGATCATCAGCCCCGATCTGACAACCAATAATCCGGATAAGCAAAAGTTCCTGGAATCAGGGGGGTTGACATATGATGTAACGGGAGCGGAATTTCATACAACCATCATCACCATTGCACCATCCTCTGTAGATGCCGATGTATTGTGGGTGGGGACAGATGATGGGCAAGTTCAGCTGACGCTCGATGGTGGACAAACCTGGGACAACCTGACCTCCCATATGCGCGGTGTGCCTCAGGGCATCTGGGTGCCCCAGATCCAGGCTTCAGTGCACCAGGCCGGGGAAGCCTTCGTGGTCTTTGACGACCACAGGCGCAACAACTGGACGCCGTTTGTGTACAGGACCCGGGATTTTGGACAGACCTGGACGCGTGTTGTAGGGCAAGGAGATGTAGGCTCTTATGTTTATTGCTTTGAACAGGATCCCGTTGAGGAGAACCTGTATTTCTGTGGAGCTGACGATGGCTTTTATGTCAGCTTTGATGCCGGCCAGAACTGGAATAAGTGGACCAATGATTTTCCCACGACACCTGTCAGTGATATGGTGGTCCATCCGCGTGACCACGACCTGGTCATTGGAACCTTTGGCAGGGCCATTTGGATACTTGATGATATCAGGCCCTTGAGGGAAATGGCTTCCAGGGGATATCGTAATATATCAACAGAAAATTTATATGTCTTCCCATGTCCGCCTGCCTGCGCGCGTGTTATTGGTGAGTCCATAGGCTACAGGCAAGGCAAGGTGGGTGATGCATATTTCAATGGTGAAAACAGACCTTACGGTGTCATGATCACATACCACCTGGGACAGGAAAGGGACAGCTTATCTGGAGGTCTGAAGGACAGTGTCCGGATCAATATTTATGACGACCAGGACATTTTAACCAGGCAGCTTGTACACAGCCCAAAGCCCGGGGTCAACAGGCTTTCCTGGGATTTGCGCAGGGACAGGGAAAGAAGCCCCAACGCCAAAAAACCCGGAAAAGACAAATTGCCGGGAGGTGGCATCATGGTCGCACCGGGCAGGTACAGGATAGAGGTAAGTTATAATGATCAATCCTTATCTACATTTGCCGAGGTCCTCAAGGATCCGTTATTGGATATGACGGATGATGATATTGAGGAAAAAGAACGCGTCATTAAAAAGTACTATTCACATATTCGTCATGCAACCGAGGTCATGGATGCGATCAGGACCAACAAAGAGGCAATGGAATTTTACAGGAAACGCTTCAAAGAAGAAGAGAAGGACACACCACCCGGAATCGACTCGCTTTTTACAGCGGTTGAAGCGGGGATGAAAACCATCGAGGAGGCTATTGTCGGCAAGGATGTGCAGGGTATTTACAGGCAACCCGAAACGGTCATGAGGCAAATGAGCAATGTAGGATCATTGATCGGGGACCCCCAGGAGGCCATGTCGCCCAACCAGGCGAATGCCCTGGATCATTTTGTCGAAGCTGTATCAAAAGTAGTCGATGCGTATGAACGTTTAAAGTCTGGAGATTTGGCTGTTCTGGAGAAGGCCATAAAGGAGGCTGGTATGCCGGTTTTTAAATAAAGATTTTTTATGCCACTTTTTCAATCGCCATATCATCACAGGTGTGGGTTTACCATGAACCAGTCCCGGTTCACGGTTGTACCCGCACCTGTGATGGATCTCTATTGGTGTCTCTAATTCTCATTATACCACAATGTTCTCTTTTGGCATCCATGCCCAATGAAGACAAGGGTATATTGAGATGTCGAGATAGAAAGACTTTGAAACCGATGTAGAGGGCCTTTTGGCGGTGACACCAAAAGGGAACATTAGAGGGGGATGTCTCGCCATCTCGGTGTCTCGCTATCTCTATCTCTCGCTATCTCGAACTCTCCAATCACGGACAAGTCACCTTGGTACTCTTAATGGTCCCATCATCAAGTACAGTAATTTTAAAGCAGAATCCACTGGGTGACTGTACAATTATCCCGGAGTAGAGCTTCTCAAGATATAATTCATCAGAACCTGACATATCGTTATCATCATCACACGCATCCCCGATCCCATCGCCGTCGATGTCGAGCTGGTCCGGATTGTAATCTTCAATACAATTATCAACAGCCACATCGATGCCATCGCAGTCATCGTCATCGATGAGCAGCCATTTGGCTATTTTGTCAGAAATATTGCCTCCGGCCTGGTCGAATGCGCCGCCGACAAGTAAATCACCATTGTATTCCACAATTCCATTTACGGAACCATTTACACCATGGCCCATGGGATGCCATGTGCTGCCGTCCCACCGTCCCACGTTATTTGCAGAAATGCCAACTAAAGTTGTAAAAAATCCACCGGCATAAATATCTGAACCTATCACCAATATAGACCTGACGGTACCATTTCCTGCTCCGGAACCCATAGCAGACCAGTTGGAACCATTCCAATGTGCAATGTGATTAGCAGCGAGACCATCCGCAGTTGTGAAACTACCCCCTGCATAAAGAGTTGTTCCACTATAGGTGAGAGTAGATACAGTGTTGTTCATTCCTGCACCCAGGGAAGACCAAGCTGATCCGTTCCATTTTGCGACGTACTCCCGGGGAAATCCATCGGCTGTTGTGAAAACACCCCCGGCATAAAGATCTGTTCCTGAGGTTGCCAATGCTAAAACTCCATTGTTCATTCCTGCACCCAGGGAAGACCAAGCTGATCCATTCCACTTTGCAATATAGTTTACGGTATTGCCATCGGCTGTTGTAAAATATCCCCCTGCATAGAGGTCCGTGCCGATGGCTGACAGGGCATCGACGATGCCGTTCATCCCGTCGCCGAGAGCAGACCAAGTCGTCCCATTCCATTTTGCGATGTAGTTGACAGTGACGCCATCTGCAGTTGTGAATGCGCCTCCTGCGTAGAGGTCCGTGCCTATGGCTTCCAGGGTATGAACTCTATTGTTCATCCCTGTACCGAGAGCAGACCAAGTCGTCCCATTCCATTTTGCAACACAAATGGCATTAACATGACCGGCGATCGTAAAACTTCCGCCAACATAGATATCTGAACCAATTTTGACAAAATCATAAATTGTTCCATTAAGGCCAATTCCTTCACTCGGGATGGCAGTCCAGGCACCTTGTTCCCATTTTGAAAATCTAGATGAAAATTGATCATCTGCAGTTGAGAAAGCACCTCCTGCGTAGAGGTCGGTGCCGATGGCTGACAGGGCATAGACTGTGCTGTTCATCCCTGTTCCGAGTGCTGACCATGTTGATCCGTTCCATTTGGCGATATAGTTAGCTGTGCTGCCATCTGCAGTTGAGAAAGCACCTCCTGCGTAGAGGTCCGTGCCGATGGCTGACAGGGCATAGACGGTGCCGTTCATTCCTGTTCCGAGTGCTGACCAGTTGGCGCCGTTCCATTTGGCGATCCGGTTGACAGTGATGCCATCCGCAGTTGTGAATTGTCCTCCTGCGTAGAGGTTGGTGCCGATGGCTGACAGGGCATAGACGGTGCTGTTCATCCCTGTTCCGAGTGCTGACCAGTTGGCGCCGTTCCATTTGGCGATATAGTTAGCTGTGCTGCCATCTGCAGTTGAGAAAACACCTCCTGCGTAGAGGTCAGTGCCGATGGCTGACAGGGCATAGACGGTGCCGTTCATACC
>JBFKJL010000011.1:0-20328 GCA_041631795.1 Saprospiraceae bacterium
GGCAAACTCCCCATCCTCTGTGCCATTCTGACAATTGGCCAATCCATACCAACAGAGACATTTCGAACCATCATCAAACTCGATGCTAAAAATTACTTTCCCGCATTTAAAAGGTTGATTGAGAAAGGAAAAGAGCAAATCGTCCATGCTTATGCGGCACAAATCGATGGTTTGGGCAATGACGAAGGTCGTTTCATCCTGTGTTACTACTACAGTACTACAAAAGACTTTGACAACCTGAAAAATACGATCGTGCATCTCAATCCTGGGACCAGTTCCATGGAAGAACTTACACAATTGCTCGAATCGATCAGGCCGGAATTCCTCGAACAGAATTTCGATGCCCTCGAGGCATGGATATCAGGCCTGCCCTTTCTGCTCAAGGCCAGGTACTGGATGGCTGCCAGGAGATTTAATCTTCTATTGGAAGCCATAGAGTCATTCCACGATGCAGAATGGTTGATGTTCTACGATAAAGACCTCATCGACAACGGACTGGAATCAAAAGTGCTCAAATTGTACCAGTCGCTCGTAACGGATTATCTGGAAGAACACTACGGAGACAAATCCATTGGATTCCTAAATGAGATTTTTGGTCACCTGAAAAAGATCGGTGCAAAAACCATTCAAAAAGAAATAATTAGTACCATTACCACGAAATTCCCGGATCGGAAAAGAATGAAATCGTATATATCAAACCAACAAATGACATAATGGATATTCAAGGATGCATTTTTGACCTGGATGGCGTTCTGGTGGATACAGCCAAGTACCATTTCAAATCCTGGCAAAAGCTTGCCCGTGAAAAACTCGGCTTTGACCTGGAAGACCACATTGAAGAAAGACTTAAAGGCATCAGCCGAATGGCCTCCCTGGATGTGATCCTTGAGGTGGGTCAAATCAGTTGCACCAACAAGGAGAAAGAAGAGATGGCAGCAACAAAGAACAACTGGTACCTGGAATTTGTCATGAACATGGATGAAGGTGAGGTTCTTCCCGGAGTCATTGATTTCCTGGAAGAGCTTAAAGTCCTGAAAATCAGGATGGCGGTCGGATCGGCCAGTAAAAATGCGCCCGTCATTCTCGAACGTATCAGGATCACGGACTACTTTGAAGCAGTCATCGACGGCAATATGGTGACACATTCCAAGCCAGACCCGGAGGTCTTCATAAAGGCGGCAGTTTCTCTAGACCTGATTCCCTCTAAATGCATTGTATTTGAGGATTCCATCAAGGGCATTGAAGCAGCCATTGACGGCCAGTTCAGGTCTGTCGGCGTCGGTGATCCGAAGATCCTGACCGAAGCCGATGCGGTCATTCCGGGATTTAAGGATCTCTCATTCTCCGACGTACTCACAACGCTCAAAAAAAACCATGAAAGATTACATCATTAAAGATCCCTGGAAGATCATAGAGGAAGGATTCGATCCACATTTGAATATGGTGTCTGAATCCCTTTTTTCACTTGGCAACGGCAAGATGGGCCTCAGGGGTAATTTTGAAGAAGATTACTCAGGAGAAACCTTGCAAGGCACCTACAATGCTGGTGTTTATTATCCCGACAAGACACGCGTTGGCTGGTGGAAGAACGGGTACCCTGAATATTTTGCGAAGGTCCTGAATTCGTGCAACTGGATCGGGCTACGCCTGGTGATCGGCGAAACTGGCCTGGACCTGCACACTGCTACAATCCATTCTTTCCGAAGGGAACTTGATATGGCCCATGGTATTTTACGGCGTACATTTGAATGTACCCTGGACAATGGCGCCAGGCTCTCTGTTTCAGCTGAACGAATGACAAGCATGGACGATGATGAGGCGGCATGCCTGCAATACAGCGTCAGGGTTGATAACTTTAATGGGCCCGTGCAGGTGACTTCATACCTCGATTTCGATGTCGTCAACCAGGATTCAAATTACGATGAAAAGTTCTGGAATCCCGTTGCCGATAGTTGCATTGATCATTATACATGTCTCTGCGCCGAAACCAAGAAGACCCGTTTCAGGGTCGGCGTCTGCAGTGCGACCCACGTCCACCACAACAATGAAAACGTTTTGGCCGAAAGGCCTCAATCCCAAGAAAAATATGCCGAATCACAATTTATTTCCAGTGTCAAGAGTGGCGACCAGATCACCATTCATAAGTATTGTTCAGTCCTGTCGTCCCTTTACTACGATCCTTCCGAGATCGCAAGCAAAGCAGCATCACATGTTCGTCAGCTTGAAATAACCGGCTACCCTAATCTGCGTGAGAAACATGCCAGGGCTTGGCAAGGTATCTGGAAAACAAGCGACATTGTGATCAAGGGGGATGTGGCTGCACAGCAAGGTATTCGGTTCAATATTTTTCATCTGAAGCAAACATACACGGGCAAAGATGACCGGCTCAATATCGGGCCAAAAGGATTTACAGGTGAGAAATATGGGGGTTCCACTTACTGGGATACGGAAGCTTACTGCCTGCCTTTTTACCTGTCCACAGCTGATGAAAAGGTGGCTAAGAATCTCCTCATCTACCGGTACAAGCATCTTCAGAAAGCCATAGAGAATGCTGCCATGCTGGGCTTTAAGAATGGGGCAGCACTCTATCCCATGGTGACCATCAATGGCGAAGAATGCCACAACGAGTGGGAGATCACATTTGAGGAAATTCACAGGAATGGCGCCATCGCTTACGCCATCCATGACTTTATCAATTACACCGGCGATGCTTCCTACCTTAAAGAGGGAGGAGCTGAAGTCCTGATCGGGATCGCGCGTTTCTGGGCCCAAAGGGTCAACTATTCTGAAGACAAGAAACAGTTCGTCATGCTGGGTGTCACAGGGCCCAATGAATATGAAAACAACATCAACAACAACTGGTACACAAACTATATCGCCCGATGGTGTCTGATCTATACATCTTCGGTGCTCAATACCCTGCAGGAGGAAGATGCGCATTATTATGATGCCCTGACGGGCAAAACATCTCTCGCACCCGGGGAGATAGCCGACTGGAAACACAAGGCGGAAAACATGTATTTCCCATACGATCCGAATCGCCGGGTTTTTCTTCAGCAGGATGGTTTCCTGGACAAGGAAATGCTTTCAGTGGATGACATCCCACGAAACGAACGCCCCATCAACCAGAATTGGTCGTGGGACCGCATCCTGCGATCGGTATATATAAAGCAGGCTGATGTGCTCCAGGGCATGTACTTTTTTGAAGGTGATTTCAGTCATGAAGAGCTCAGGAGGAACTTTGACTTCTACGAACCCAAAACAGTTCATGAATCTTCCTTATCACCGTGTGTTCACAACATACTCGCCTGTACATTGGGCAGGAAGGAAAAAGCTTACGAAATGTATCTGAGAACTGCACGGCTGGATCTCGATGATTACAATAACGACACTGAGGATGGACTGCATATCACAAGTATGGCAGGTACATGGATGTCCATTGTCAAGGGTTTCGGTGGCCTTCGTGTAAAAGACGGGGCGTTGCACATCCGTCCCTTCTTGCCTGATCAGTTTGAAGAGGTTGATTTCAAGATCCTTTTCAGAGGGACCCGCCTCAATGTCAAGCTGCACCATGATAAGACTGTTGTTGTGAGGGAAAGTGGCGACCTGGACCATGTCATAATCAATGGTAAAAAGCAAGAACTTGTCTGAAATGTTTTATTGAGTCAAAAACATTCCAGCTGATCAAAGGTCCAATACTTTTGTCCGGGAATTGTCAAACTTCAGCGATGGCAACGTCATCCCGGTCATCAACCCTGAGGGTCACAATGCCGGCAATGATCATTGACACGCCACCGAGTATCAGGGCAAAAACAGCATCATTGTCAAAGAACTGTTTAAGGAAAAATCCAAGAACAGCGGCAGCCAACAACTGGGGGATGACGATAAAGAAATTGAATACCCCCATGTAATAGCCCATTTTGTTGGCCGGCAGGGATCCGGTGAGCATGGCGTAAGGCATGGAGAGAATACTCGCCCAGGCAATTCCTACTCCGACCATTGAAGCGAGCAGCAAATTGGGATCGCGGATAAAAAAGATAGAGATCAACCCCACCCCACCCATGATCAGGCAAATCATGTGGGTCATTCGACGGCTTGTTTTTTTAGCCATCACAGGCAACAGGAAGGCCACGAGGGCCGCTACACCATTGTACACGGCAAAACACACGCCCACCCAATCAGCACCTTCATTATAGACGGCGCTGGTAGGATCAGTGCTCCCATAGACATGCCTGGTGACAGAGGCTGTTGTGTAGATCCACATCGAAAAAAGGGCAAACCACGAAAAGAACTGGACGACAGCCAACTGTTTCATCGTGTCAGGCATAAACTGAAAATCATTCATGATTGTGACAAAGCCATTGCGGTGTTGTCCCCTGACCTGGAGATAACCGGCAAGGGCCAGCAGCAATCCCACAAAAATGACCATGCCACCAAGAACATAGAGTTGTTTGTCCAGTCCGCTGGCAAAGATGTAATAAATAAAAGCGGCCGCTATCACAGAAACGACCAGGCCAATCCTGATCTGTTTCCGGCCATTGGCATGGAATTCATCAGGACTGTTGAATGACGACTGGATCTCGGTTTCATCGACATTATCCTCGAATTGCGCCATTTCCTCCGGGGAATATTCGATGGACCTGAAGACTGTCCACAATACGGCACACAAAAAGACGATGCCACCAAGATAGAATGACCATTTGACCGTATCCGGCACGATGCCTTCAGGAGCTGTACTTTCAACACCAAAATAATTGTCCAGGATGTAGGGAAGCATGGAGGCCACAACCGCACCCACGCCGATAAAAAAGCTTTGGACGGCAAACCCAAGAGTCCGCTGCTCTGTTCCCAGGTTGTCACCGACAAAAGCCCGGAAGGGTTCCATTGAAACATTGATGGAGGCATCCATGATCCAGAGCATGCCGGCTGCCACCCACAGCACCGGGGAGTTGGGCATGATGAACAGAGCGATGGTCGCAAAAATGGCACCCACCAGGAAATATGGTCGCCGGCGGCCCAGGCGCGTCCATGTTTTGTCGCTAAAATACCCGATGATGGGCTGAACGATCAATCCTGTCAAAGGGGCAGCGATCCATAGGATGGAGATCTCATCGATCTCTGCACCCAGGGTTTGAAATATACGACTGACATTGGCATTCTGGAGGGCAAATCCAAACTGGATCCCGAGAAAACCGAAGCTCATGTTCCATATTTGCCAGAAGGAAAGTTTGGGTTTTTTCACGGCCATATTTTTGCGGTTGACAAGAAAGATTTCTTTGCGGGAATGAAAATACGATTTTACTTCCAGCCTGGGAATAAAAATCGGCGTTCACAACTCCGTCATGCATTCAATGGACAAGACGGGTCCCGGGATAAGCATTGTACCATGCAAACCAGAAGATGTTATGAGATGGCAGCCTCAAGAGCCTGAGCCCGGAATCGGATGCAAGGTGGTCTTCTCTGACAGTCCAGGCAACTCCTTCATTATCCAACAAGCGGCCCTTATGAAATTTTTTAAATATTATGTCTTTGCTGTCATAAGCCCTTGCCGCTCCCGAATCATCAGTCACAATGACAATCCTGGTATTGCCAATCTCATCCTGGTGCCATCTTTTTTTCATGAGATACGGCAACGCCACTGCCAGGGGATCTTGCCGGTATTCCCTGGCCCTGACAATGAGCACTTCTTCCTTGTTTCTCAACCGCCTGTCCAGGCTTAAGACTGGAAACATCAGGCGGTCAGTCGCAAAATAATCCCTGTATGCCGCCCCTTCGCTGTAGTCCCTGTCATACCCGGTCTCAGGAGACAAAACGACAGTATCCGGATGGCGTTCCAGCCAGGCTTTCCAGGTTGTGGTGACAACAGGGTATGTATCCAAAGTGATGTTCCGTCCAATGAGAGGCCCCAGAACAGGTTGTCCTTCAATGGTACTCCATAACGATTGTGTGGCATTGTCGTACATGAGCTTGTTTGACCTGTACAAAAACCCACTGGTGCCCAGGTCGTGAAATGTCCCGTCGTGGGTCATATCATAAGCTATAACGGTACCACAAAGCGTACAATATACCCCCGCGATTTTAAGATCTCCAAAGGTGTCTGTAAAGAACTCGTGCCATGCCAGGATCCTTTTGGGATACGCCCGTGGCTTCCCATTGATAAAGACTCCGAAGACAATATCATCGTTACCGAGATAACCCGCTTGCGAAGGATCCACCATTCGTGGGTTTCTCAGTGGCGGAATGCCATCCTGGACCACTCCGCCCCAGACGATCTCCTCCAGCCTGATCGAGGACATCCCTTTGCGCCCTTCAAAATAGCCCCTGAAACGCGGATCGATATGTGCATACAGCTCAGCCTTGAAATCAAAATAATATGAGGCGTTGGGCATGTCCCACATCCAAAGCCTCTGGATCCAGTCGAAGTAATTTTCAGAATCATTCACGCTGTAAATATGACCCATCAAAGAAGCGATGTCATCATTCAGTGACCGGTCTGTGCTGAGCCTCAGTATTTCCACTAAAGCCGGAGCCAGTCCGTCTTCCCAATGTGTCCGGATCTCTGAAATGGTGCTTCGCCTGGAAAGCTCATCAGTTTCATGAAGCAGGGATAGAAGCCACTGCAACTTTTCATCATCATCTTCAGAGGTTCGACTGTGGGGATCTTCAGGTTCAGCTCCTTGTGATGCCTCAAATAAATCACGATACCTGTAATCAAATGGCAATTGGTGTGCAACTTTCTGTGTCGCCCAGGTGCCGTACTCCCTGACATCCTTGGTGTTCAAAACATTTCCGGACGCGTCAAGTATCACAAATGGCGCGATTTTGAATAGCTGCGAGATTTCAAAATGCTCAATTTCTTTTTCTTCACGTACACTGCCACTGAAACGTGCGCTTTCCAGTCCACCAGGTCTAACCCCGCTTCTGACATAAGTCACAGTCCTGCTTTTGTCATTGTACACCTGGAGAAAATGCTCAAAAGACAGGGTGTATTTGCCATGTGTGGAAGGGCCCCGGAAAAGACTGTCCCTGTCAAAAGGCAAGTGGTCAATAAACCGCCCGTTTTCGTAACGCACCATTTGAACATGGAACCCGTTTTCTTCTAGTTTGTCATCGATCAGAGATTTAAAAAAATACTTCGGGCTGCTTAAATAGGCGGCTTCCCTCCAAGCCTTGATTTGTTCGGCGTGGCCCTCTTTTATACGGTCTTTAAAAAGGGCTTTCCCAGAGTATTCCGTGGAGCCGTCACCTGATATGATGAGCTGACTCAGAAGGTAGTAGACATCATAGCCCAGGACGGGATTGATCACATGAATAAGATCAGTCGCCGTCGTCTTAAAACCATCCCCTGTTTCATCAAACCGGAGGACTTCCGGATTGGCAATTGTACAGGAGCCGGCTATCTCATCATCGCCGAGAAATGCTTTCTTGAATTTTTTCACCTGTCTTCTTCGTTTTTTACTTTGGCCGGAACGGATGACCAGTTCAGGCATTTCAAATGCATTGGGGACGAGGCTGATGACCATATCCCGGATATATTCTGAATAGGCCCCAGACCTGATGACCACGACTTCGTACGCCACATGGGTGATCAGCAAATCCTCAGACATATCACCCGGGATAAAGAGCTCAACATATCCGTCGGCATTGGACACTGCACCAAAAGTTGTGTTTTCCAAAAAGACATGAGCATTGCTGACGGGGACTTGAGTGGAGGCGTCAACAAGTCGAAATCGTATGGCCTGATCTTGTCCATGAAGGATTGTACAGAAAATACAGCCCACAATGCTCACAATGATTCGGCAGGTACGCATAGCCGCAAAGTTACACAGGATTGATGAAGAGAACCAGCCCAACAGTCTCCCTGGTCAGGTGAATTGTTTACTGTTTTTATTATCATCATCACAATCGTTAATTTTACAAGACATAATTTTGAGCCCTTATGCGCAATCGTACAATCACCACCAGTCAATGGTATCGAATGGCCTTGACCTTTGGACTGCTGTCCGTGGCAGCTTACTTCCTGTCTGTTGTCACACATTACCTGCCCACGGGACTGAGCAGGATCCTCTTTTTCTCGATTGGTCCGTTATCAATCATATCTGTCTTTGCTTTTTACAGGGTGATCAGTGAACAGGGTGACAGCATTGCCCTTCAATTGGGAACACTTTTTCACATCATTGCCGGTGTTGTTCTGAATATGATGGCAGTCGTACAGGCGACGCAATTCACGACACTTGGGAAACAGATCAATGAAGCCGCAGATGTCGGTCAAAAGGAATTGTTAACAGAAATTCTCTGGGGAGTCAACGTGGTTCAATCGGGATTGGACATCTCATGGGACATTTTCATTTCTATTGGCACTTTCATGCTGGGTTACGCCCTGGTATTTAACAGTAACTATGGCAAGCTCATCGGCACTGCAGGCATGGTTATTTCATTCGCTGCCCTCGGATTAAACCTTGCGACTTTTCCTACAGCGCCATCAGAATATGGTCTTATAGATCTTGGTCCGGGTATTGGGCTGTGGTATGCTGTAATTCTATACTTGTTGTGGAGATCCTTTCAGTTGAATGAGGTCATGAATACACCGTCAGATCTTGCTTCTTAAGGTCATTTTTTCAAAAATACGGATGCAAAAAGATTTGATCAACTTCAATAGATAATCTAAAATTGATAAAATCTTTGGTGAACCATGAATAAAGCTTTTAAATACACCCTCTGGATAACGAGCATCGTTCTCGTTATTGCGTTCATATTGGGTATTGCCGGATGGTTGTACCTCAATGCGACCTTCCTTGACTTTGAGAATGATTACCGTGAAAAGCGCACATTCAAAAAAATGGTTAAAGATGGATATGTGTTTGTGGACCGCAATGACAACGGCATACTCGACATTTACGAGGATGACCGTAGAACTGTTGAGGAACGTGCTGGAAATGCCTTGTCTCTTATGACGATAGAGGAAAAGATCCATTTGCTCAAAGGCTCGGGGATTGCATCTGCACTGGGCAGGGAGACCCCCGGCAAAGGAGTTCCCGGAGCGGTGGGCACGATCGTTCCAACACCCAGACTGGGCCTGCCGACGGTCTATCTTTCAGACGGCCCTGCAGGTCTGAGGATCGAACCAAGGCGGAAGGGGGATGACAAAACATATTATTGCACAGCATTTCCCATCGCCACAATGCTTGCCTCCACCTGGAACGACAGCCTGGTGGAAGAGGTGGGTCGCGCCATGGGTGACGAGGCCCTCGCCTATGGCTTGGATGTCATTCTTGGGCCGGGTGTCAATATCCATCGCCATCCATTTTGCAGCAGGAATTTTGAATATTACTCAGAGGATCCTTTTCTTACGGGCAAGATGGGAGTGGCCATAGTGAATGGGATAGAATCGAGGGGTGTCGGTACCTCGATCAAGCATTTCGTAGCCAACAACCAGGAAACGAACAGGTACCACAACAATGCCATCATTTCTGATCGTGCCCTCAGGGAGATTTACCTGAAGGGATTCGAGATCATCGTCCGCGAAGCTCACCCCTGGACAATCATGTCTTCTTACAACAAGGTCAATGGACTCTACACATCGGAGAGCAAAGTGCTCCTGACCGATATCCTCAGAAATGAATGGGGCTTTCGCGGCGTTGTCATGTCTGATTGGTTTGCCTGTGGATCTGCTCCTGCAAAGATCATGGCTGGCAATGATCTCCTTGAGCCCGGTACAAGGAAGCAATGGAAGAGGTTGACCAAAGCCTACAAGGAGGGCACATTGACAATTGACGCCATTGATACTTCGACAAAACGAATACTTGAACTGATCTTCGCATCCAGAAAAATGGGGGATCAAAAAATATCGAATGCCCCGGACCTTGGCGCACATGCTGAAGTGGCGCGAAAGGCCGCATCGGAAGGCATTGTCCTGCTGAAAAATATTGATGCACTCCCCTTAAATGCCGGGACACAAGTGGCTTTACTGGGCGTTACTTCCTTTGATCTTTATTCGGGAGGCACCGGTTCGGGGGATGTCAATGAAGCTTATGTCGTATCCCTTGATGAAGGTCTTATAAACGAGGGTTTTGTCATCAATACCACCGCCCAAAACATCTTTGAAATACACAAGAAAAAAAAATCAAAAGCCTTCAAAAAGCCGGCAGGTATCAGAGCCATGTATTCACCTTATGACCCTCCGGAAATTCACTATTCACCAGGGCAACTTGAGCAACTGGCAGCGGAAGCAGACATAGCAATCCTGGCTATAGGTCGCAATTCCGGGGAAGGCGGTGAAAGGAGAGCTCAAGGCGACTTCCTCCTTACTGCTACGGAGATGGAATTGATCGAGCACACCTGCCGTGCATTTCATGAGAGGGATAAAAAGGTCGTTGTCATTCTGAATATTGGCGGTGTCATAGAGACCGCCTCATGGCAATCCTTTCCAGATGCCATTTTGCTTGCCTGGCAAGGAGGACAGGAAGGCGGCAATGCCGTGGTGGATGTACTCAGCGGGAAGATCAATCCAAGTGGGAAACTGCCTATGACTTTTCCCAATCGTGTGCAGGATCACGCAACCCATGAAAATTTTCCGCTTGACGGTAAACCCATAAAAATCACAGATATACTCTATGACAGGAGTGGGTCTTTAGAAAAAGATACAATCCGAAACTGGGATTACACGAATTACGAGGAAGGGATTTATGTGGGCTACAGGCACTTTGACAAGGCGGGAATAGAGGTCTCCTACCCTTTTGGTTTTGGTTTGTCCTACACCGAATTTGAATACAGTAAACTCAACATTGACCTGGAGGAAGACAGCATTCTAGTTTCCCTTTTTGTCCAAAACACCGGCACTTTCAGTGGAAAGGAAGTGATACAGGTGTATGTGTCGAAGCACAATTCTAAAGTCGATCGCCCGGGGCAGGAACTTAAAGCTTTTATTAAAACCCATAAACTTGAACCTGGTGAAACAACACAATTGAACCTGGCGATACCAATGACAGACCTGGCTTACTGGGATGAGGTAAATGCTGATTGGCACGTAGAGGATGGAAGCCATGCCATTTATCTGGGCTCCTCCTCCAGAGATATCAGGCTTTCAGGATCCGTCAATATTGAATAGGCAAAGGATACCAGTGATACAAAAATGATTTAAAGGGAGATACCAGATGAATGGCATCTCCCTTTATCAAAATTTATTCAATGTCCACAGTCACATGGACTTCTGTTTCTCCAAAAGTGAGCGTGACTTTATAGCGCCCCGGATCAATGCCATCCGTATAGAATTGATGCTGATACTGTCCTTCTCCTAAAAAGCTTACATTGAGGAGCTCTCTGACAAACTTTCCGTCTTTATCGCTCATGATCATTTTCACAGGGTATGCGGTGTCTATAAAATAATCCAACGTGATCACCTGAGCATCAGACAATGCCTTATTGATGGTCAGTTCCACCTCAGTCCGCTCATCCTCCTCATCTTCATGTATAATGCTGCTTTTATCAACCCGTCTCAGGCCTCCGTCATCTGGTGACTTGAATTGTGGTTGTGCACAATCTTCAATGAGGGCTTCAAATACTGCGCCTAACTCTGTCTCGAAGTTTGGATTCAGCATGATGGCCTTGCTTGCTTTAAATGTGACATTTGAAGTCGCCTTCACTGTACCGGCACTCTTCAGTGTATCGATAGCATGATAGATATCCGATGCAATGTCAGCTTCATCAATTGTCAGAACAGATTGGCTACAATCGATGTTTCCGCCAAATATCAGTATCAATGGCGTATCATAATTGTACACACCGTGTAGATTACCCGGAGCGGTCGTAATGTTATCCAGTGCATTCGGCGCATGGTAGACTGTACCATCTTCCTCTGCAAAATACAAGTCAAGCTCAGCCAGCTCAGCTGCGCTATTGATCCCGATGAACAGGGCAAACAGGGATCGATTGACCACCGGATCAACTGTAACCCTCGCCACACCACGCAATTCTGTCCCCATGAAAGCTGCCACCCATCCAATGTCCTGAACAAATCCATCCAGTTGAACTTCACCGACCACTGGTATGACATCCTGGAATGCAAATTCGTCATAGTTGATAATCCAGGTAGTATAATCATTTGGATCAGCATTTATGACACTCTTATTAAAGGCGTCCTGGTAAGGATTTCCGGCATACTCTTCCGATTCATTGCCATCCTGGAATGCAGGATCATTATAATTGAGCACTGCCCCGCCTGTATTAATTTGAATTTTATACCCTTCATTGGGAACCATTGTTGTCAATGCGCCATCCCAAGTGCCATTGGCCAGGCGTAACGCCGCCAGGTCCTTCGACCTGATCTGGTCATCGGGCTGGATGTTGACTACAGTAATGGCATCTTCAAGTGGTTGACTAACCTGGTAAGGATAGCCTACCCAGCTCCATCCCTGGAACAGGACACGACCACTGACCGGTGTGGCATCCACACCGGTAATACGTATGCTATCCGCCTGGTTGGCCAGGTAAATCATGTAGCTGTCCTCAGTATTCAAAAAGTCAAGTGTGTCTATGCCCGGCACTTTTGGCGCGTACCAGCCCACAGAATCACTTATGAATTCAGCAAAACTGTTCTGACTGAGTATCCTGTCGCCCACAGCCGGATTCTTTAATCCTCTCAACAGATAGTTTGTCCCCATGGAGTCTTCAACAGAATTCAGGGAGAACCATGTATAGCCCTGGTTGAGTGGGATATAACGTGCCAGATCCTTCGCCGGATCAACCCACAATATGATGGGATCACTAGTCTTGCCGATAAATGCATTTTCTATGAATACAAGTGTATCCGGATCCGGATGTCCGTCGTATTCGAGGTCATCCTTGGAATCCCAGACCCTGAATTCAAGCGGCTTTCCGTCATCTGCGGCACTGCCATAGATGGTCAGGTAGGCGACATGGAATCCGTTGCCCGCATCCTGGATGCGTGCCAGCCCCCTGAGGCTGTTTCCGATAAATACACTGATCTGATCCAGGGTGTCACGCGAATAATCTGTATCTCCAACATACTGGAAGTTGGCCACAACCGTCATTGAGTTGGGATACAGGTTCCCATCCACCTGCCAATCCGGTGGATAAGGCGGACGTTTGTTCACGATCAGTTTAACTGGCAATTTAGGTACAGTTGAATTCCCCACAATACCGGTCACTGCTAAGGTATCTGTATAAACACCTTCCGTCGTCGCGGTCAATGATAGGGTCACTGGCCGGATTGATCCGGGATTGATGTCAAAGTTCGTGTTGAAATTCGGATCACTGTTCAGCCAGGCTGTTGACGCAGTGGCCCTTTGCAACTGAATATTGGTCAATGGTGCCTGAAGCTCCACGTTCTTGATACCTGCCACGACATCCATAGTTTCTCCTTCGTAGAGTTCGACCACGATGCTGTCCTGTTCCCAGTAAGCTTTTCCGGTCACAACCAGGAAGTTCCATTCGATCGTGCGCGATGTCCCTGCCACATTAATGGCAAGGTTACCTGTCGGATCGACAATACTGTCCAGGGTGACATACATGCGTTTACCGTCATACAGTGTCATATCCGGCAGAGTGATCCTGACCTCATTGTTGAGGCATGTGAAGTTGGCTTCCGGCAGTACGGTTTGATCCACTTCCACTTTCAGGTACTGGTTAACGTAATCCACATCGTCGAAAAGCACGCAATCCACATTCTTATTGAACTCGGCTGCGATAAGATCTCCAGGCACCCAAATGCCATCAGAAGGTTGTGGAACGCCAAATAGTTGCAGGCGCGTTCTGTTAATGGATCCTGAAATGACATTGGAATACGTTTTCGTTGTGAGGCTGCCTTCTTTACATATCGCGACGACCCTGACCTCGTAATCACCATCTGGAAACTGTGTCCTGTCATCCGGCAATTGCCATGTAAAGTAGTACGTCGGAATTTCTCCCGGACCAAAATATGTGTTATTCCACACCTGGAGTGTTTCCTTATCAACTGGATTATTCTCATCTACCAGGTAAGGAGTAGGCATGAATTTCCAGGTCGGGTCACTGCCCAGTCTTCTGTATTGCAAGGTGAAATCTTCAAGGATGTCAATATCGGGCTGATAATCCCTGATGGCAATTGGCAATTCTGTATTCGAACTGTTCAGTAGCCAATTGTCATTGGGTTGGACAATAGTCACCGGGCTGCATGGCGTCACAAAGGTGACATTCAATGTGACATATTTTGCATCCGTGCCCGGACAACCCAGAGGCCTGATGCCTATTCGGAGTCCCTGGTAATCAAAGCCAGATCCTCGTGTTACACTAAGCGTGAGGTCTAAAGGCACATAAGGCGACTGATCCGGATACGCGTTCACTTTAAGTGGCACGCCTCCCAACACCAATTCCGCATTGTCGGGATTGGATGCATTGTCCAGGAAGACTTCAAAACCACGGACATCGCCTGTAGGGCTGTTATTCACCACGCGAATGGTAAATTCAGCCGGTGCATTTGAGGGTTGAAAATAGAGATTCGCAGATGTGCCAGGCAATCCGGAGTCTGGATCCAGAACCTGGATGATCGGATCATCCCTGTTTATAGATCCCACCTCGACAGGACAGCTGGTCTCGCCGCCAAGCAATTGGAAATATGGTGTCTGTGTTACATCTATACTCTTCAGGATCGTGACGCTTATCTCATCACCCGGGTCGTCATCATCAAGAGTGTACGATACAAAATCTTCAGCGCTTTGTGTCGTGGCACTTTCATTCGAAATACTGGCTGTCGCTGAAACCGATGCATTGATCTCTGTCTCAAAGTCTGTCAGCTTAATTATGGTACCCCCACCAAAGCCGATAAAGATATTCCCTTCAATATCCAGGCTCAGACCACCACCTATTGACGATTCGGTATAGAATGTGCTTGTGATACTGTTGGTAAAAGACTTTGATTGACCATAGGATTCTGTGTATGCCCCGGCATTCCCCTCAAATGTGATATTTTTTGCCATCTCTTCTGGGGGTGCAAAATTTTCATCTGAAAATCGCGTATCAGAATATCCGTAAAGACTTAGCCTGTCATCCATCGGAATACTTGAATCAAGCAAGCCTCGAATGGCATAAGCTGCGTTGTTATAAGCGCGCAATCTAGAATCATTAAACGTGATATCAAGGTCGGGTTTATTATCACCATCCAGGTCGAGGACTGCAAGCAATGCATCTCTCCATAGATTGGCATGGGTGCCAAAATTACCAGTACACAAATGATAAAATGGATTGGTCTCTCGCTTGTGATATTGTAGGATCTGCTGCCAATTGTTCCGGAATGCCTCATAGCGTTTCACTGCTTTTGCCGCCGGAATAGGCACTCCATTTTCTTCCAGCACTTTTACTCCAGAAGCGAGGAGAGGTATATCATTGTTAAAATCGTCCACAAGTTTCTGTACAAACTGTGTGGAATACACCCATGTCGTAGAGATGCTGTTTGGTGTTAGGCCAACTTTGCGCGTTTCCTTGATCGTCATTCCCTCAGCACCGCAACCTTCAAAGGTATAAACGGACTTTAAGCCATACTGCATGGCTAAGCCGGCGCCGACTATAACGTCTCCATCAACGCCAATGGCATCTTCTGAATCCGAAGTCGATATTTCCTTCGTTGTTGTGGTCGTAAGTTCTAAAGTGGATCCAGTCCCTGTGCTGCCTCCTATGCTTGACTCCATAGTCACTGAGGCTCCAACCCCTGCCACCTTGAATTTGGTTTCGCTGCTCAGGCTGACAGCCCCTCCTACATCCCCAGCCCAGGATACGGACTTGGTCACAGATTGGCCTTGTCCAATTGTACTAGAGCTGGCATCTCCCGGAGGATCGCGAAGTACATACAAAGGCAGAGGCACTTCCTGGGTCCCGCTTCCGGCATCTACCATGATGCCATTCCCCGGTATACCCACCTCCCCTTCAACAAAGAGGGGTTTGGAAATTCGTCCCAGGAACTGGTCGGCATTTGAAAAATATTCTATGGAAAGATTCCATACATGCGGAGAGACGACATTTGGATCGCCTGCCTCAAATTCATAATCTGGAAATCCTCCCAGGGATTCATCATAATACACCGTATCCGGTTTCGTGCTCTTTGAACCGCCGTTCGTGATTTTCATATAGCCTTCCATCACAGCACAGTCCCCGCTTGGAAATTCTTCTACTGCTGATATAGGTATCGAATACGCTGTCCCCTGGGTCACAATTCCGTTGCCGGAGCATTCGTCATCAAGCATGGAGAAGTCTGCCATAATCCTTGGTGGAAGGTGGAATGTAAACTGCGTACTTAAGAAAGCTGCAAGATCTGCTTCACTCATAAACCTGGCTGTATCCCTGTGTATTCCATAAAGGTCCATGGACACAGGGCTGTTCATCAGCGATTCCAAAAAGACGAGATTCTCGCCAGTTTTGTTGTCCACGTCTGACACCACAATGATCAGGTCCAAAGGTGGCAGAGTCATGGTGCCTTCGCCCTGGGTATCGAGCAAGATCTCTTGCTGGTAACATCCGTCCCGCGTGAATGCACGTACTGAAAAATGATCGCTGTTTAATGTCTCACCACAAGTATTTTTCACAGACAGTTCGACATCGTAGGTCGTTTGATCATAAAAATCAATCATGCTGAATTGGGGTATATTGTCAAAGTCCGTGAAATATGGAAATCCACTTCCATCAATACCCTGGCTTCCATCCTGGGCGACAAAATCAAAAAGAATCGTATCCTGGTCAGGGGCCATACCCACCAGCAATGTATCCTTGATCGCCACGACAATCGAATCGAGATTAGCCAAAAACGGATCTATGACAAAAGAATAAAAGCCATCGGCATCTGTAGTGATCGGTTCACTTAGGCCATGGTTGACTATGACAGTGCCATTGGTCAAAACACTTCGGTATTCCAGGGTGACGCCTTCAATTCCGCAATCCGGTATATTCTGATGGCGAACTATGCCGCTGATCGAATATGCCGTTATGTCCTTGAAATTGATCTCTATTGCTGTAGGCGGTGTGATCGCGCCATTTTTAGCCAGGTTCACTGAATCCTGAACCGGATCAAATTCATGCCCTTCAAGGACGGGATACACATTGAAATCGGCTTCCTCGCCGTAATACAATTGGGTAAAGGAATATGTGCCATCGCTTCCACTTAGAACCGGACCATATTCAAACCGCTCACCGTCAACGACAACAGATGCAAAGAGTTCAATATTCTCAATGGGTGAAACGCCATCTGCAGCTGTGACCTTACCTTCGATGATACCATTAGGCAAAACCGACCCAAAGTCACTTCCGGGAGGCGAAAGGCGGCCTACTGAGGATTTTGCCACAACTTCATAGAAGTGCATTTTACCCGGTGTCAGGTCATTTTCGTCGATGTTGTCATCAAAGAAATAGGCGTCTGAAGCTGAAACGGCTCCTATGAGTAGTCCATCTCTTATTATTTCGAATTGCTGCACGCCCGTTCCGGGATGCGTCCATGTCACAGTTATCTTGTTGAGGAAGTCGTTGTCCGTGGCATTGACAAAGGTTGGCGCCAGTGGTAAGGATCCAACAGGATGAAAATGGATGGATCCCGCATTTGTTCCTTGAGCATTGTCATCTAAAGGTGCACCTATAAGGGCATCAAATTCACTGATGGCCACAGCCTTTCCAAAGTCATCATTGGTGCCCGGATCCATAAAGTATACGGGACTTTGTTGTAGCCATGAGGCGCCACTCTGTTTGAATAAATACGTTCTTTCATCGTGATTTACATTTCCATTACCTGGATTCTCACTGACTAAGGCATAATTATTTGAAACACCAGAAATTATACTGACATCCCATCCAAAAAGGCCATTCCCCTCAAAAGGATTAGCATTAATAATTGTTGGTGAGGTATTCCAGTTCGGACCAGTATATGAATAAATATTAGCCCCTCCTTTAAATGTGGATCCGTCATAATAAGGCTCACCAATTATCATGAGGTCTTCTGAAATATCAACTGAAAATCCAAATCTGTTGTGTCCCCATGATACACTTGAAGGAGTCAGTTTATTGGTTTGTGTCCAGGTATTGTTTGCAGCATTTGTGAGTTTAAAAATATAAGCCTGTCCAGCATTGCCATTTGTGGAAGACGCATTATCAAAATGTGGCGTACCAACAACCGCAAAATATGTATTATCACTGGTCCTTCCCACAGCAACTGCAAACCCAAAATTGGCATAGGCCTGGTGTTCACTCGCATTCAGGACTTCTGGATCCGTTCCCGTATTTTCTATCGGATTCTGGGACCAATCGACTCCGACCCGTTTGAATATCAATGCAGATCCAGAGTTTGTAGAATTATTATCATCCCCAGTGGCCCCAACGATCAGGAAATCCTGACTCTCATCCAGGATATCCACAGAGTTCCCAAAATAATCATAATAATTTCTGTCAGGGTGGGTGACTATATCCATTTCTTCCCACATGTTGGTCGAACTGTCATAAATATAGATGTATACAGCTCCCCTGCTTGCACTTTCATAGGGCGCCCCAACTGCAGCATATTTACCTGAAATACTCACTGCGCGACCGAAGCTGCTGCTCGGAATACTCGGTCTCAATTCCTGGTAAAGGACCCATGACCCATCCAGTACCTTTTTGTATATATAGGCAACGCCTTCAGTGGTTCCAACTATGGCCCAATCCTGGATCCCATTACGGCCTAAGGCGACATCTCGTCCCAAATTATGATAACTGTTACTGGATGCAGGCGCATAATAACCTGAATACACATACCCGTCATCTATGGCCGGATCTGAATAATATGTACCTACTCCCGGTATTGTCCTGAAAGCTTCAACATGGTAATCCACCAGGTCATTGGGAACCAACTCCTGCAAATCCGGATCACCGTCCGAGATCATCCTGCGCCCGGGTGGCAGAATACCGCCTTCATCAAGCTGACTTGCAACGGCATCATACGAAAACTTCCTCTTAATTCGAAATCCACTTACAGCTATATCTTCATCGTAGTCCCAACTGAAATTGATCTTGTTATTGAATTCGCCATCAGTGGCCGTAGCCATTGTCGGCGTAGGCACTTTGGGAAATGCGACTGGAGAGGGATTAAAAGCTTTATTGACAGATGAGAACACTTTGTCATTTCTTATCGAAAATGCCTTCACCCAGTACGTATATTCCTGTTCAGGCAAACCTGATTGATCAATGGCCACCCTGGATTGACCGGCTTCAAAGTCACTGTCCTTAATTATGGCAATGACTTCCGGGGTTCCTGATCCTTCGGATCGCGATACGACGAAACTGTCTACCGTGGGATACAGGTATGTATAGGACAGTTCCATCCATCCCTTGGGCAGATTGCCGGAGGCCACACGCATGTTTGCAAAGGCAATGGCCGGATAGGTTTCTGAATCAGAGTACTCATTTCTTCGTCTTGAATAGTATTCCTGACCATTTCTGACCAGTAGGCCTAACACTTCATAATAATATATCAGCCCGGGCTCGCCAGTATAATCCTTAAACTCCCGATCATGACCACTAACCCTGGCCAGAACCATTTCATTTTGCTTATCGCCAAAATTATCTTTGGTGTATCTGATGATCATGAATGAATCAGCCGCATTATCCGTATACGTCCACTCAAGCTTCAAATGGTTCATGCTATTGTTCTCATTCGCCGCATCGACCGGAGATGTGACATCCAGGGTATTGAGATAGTACACTACGGGGTATCTCAATGTGTCAGATACCACAGTGGATTGTTCAGCACCTTTCCAGCATGTGATCTCATAATTATACAACTCCCCGGGACTTCCTGTTGAATCAATGACAATCAGCGGGTTCCCTGTGTTGACAGCAGAAATTGCCACTCCGTTGCGCTCAATCAGGTAAAAATCGTGGTTGTCATATGGATGGCTCCACTGAATATGCACTTCATTCTTAAAATCATAAGGCGTCAATGTCAGGTTCTGGATCGGTTCCAATATTGGATAATCCGTACCGGTATTGGCAAATCCAGAGTATTCGCGTCCTTCCGGTGTCAATTTGAATGCCCGCACAAAATAAAGTGTAAAAACGCCATATACCCCCTCATTGTCTTCAAACATCAACGGATTACCTCTCAAAACCTCACCGATCAATTCCTGTCCTCTGAAAATCTCAAAACCCGAATAATTCTCATTTTCGGGGCTCCAGTTCAACAACACAGAGATTTCAGCCGGCTGTGGTGTAGCCGTCAAGGCCAGCACCTCTGACACTGACATGTCCGAAGGTGCCATTTCGAAGGTATCAATGAAATTGACCGTGTAGTCTACAACATTGGACTTAATTGTAATATACTGGGGA
>JBFKJL010000012.1:0-19848 GCA_041631795.1 Saprospiraceae bacterium
ATGCAGATATTTTATCGCTGGCAGAGCATTATACGCAAAAACCTTTACACATCCTTGGTCGGCTGGATCGACCGGCCAGTGGGATTGTCATTATGTCAAAGACGTCAAGATTTACAAAATCCTTTCTGGGGCAGGCAAAAGAGAAAAAAATCATTAAAGATTATGTGGTGCTTGTTGAAGGACAACTTGAAGGCACAGGGATTCAAGTAAAGCATTACCTTGTTCACGACAAAAAGAAGAAAAAATCAATTGTCTGTAGCGATCAAACTCCTAATGCCAGGAAGGCTTTGTTATCCTATTCGACTATTATTCAGTTGGATAATTATACTTTTTTAAAGGTCCGTTTGAAGACGGGAAGGTTTCACCAGATTCGTGCCCAGTTTGCTTCCCTGGGACATCCCGTCAAGGGAGACGTGAAATATGGGGCCAGGCGCAAAAACCCGGACAGGAGTATTTATCTCCACGCATACAGGCTTATTTTTGATGACATGGGATCTCAGCGTGAATATGTTTCAGATTTCCCGGTTCATCCTCAATCCTTGTGGCATTTAATCAAATCCACACCAGGCGGCCCGGAAGGCACGTCACTTTAAAATCTAATTATGAAGGAGGTTGTGAGGTCAGTCGACGTTAAATTTGATCATGAATCGACTCAACCCGGGGGTTAATTCGTTAATTTCGCAGATTATGGAAGATGGAAATAAAAAGAAACATACGGATGTTAATACCCTTGGAGAGTTTGGTCTTATTGAAAGGATAACGAAGGACTTCCCCCAGAGGCACAGTGAAACCCAGCTTGGCGTGGGGGATGATGCCGCGGTGATCACATGCGGGCAGGACAGCATTGTGATCACAACAGATTTGCTGGTTGAAGGAATTCACTTTGATCTCATGTACACGCCACTGAAGCACCTGGGGTATAAGGCGGTTATTGTCAACCTTTCGGATGTCTATGCAATGAATGCGAAACCGCGACAGATCACGGTATCTCTCGCGTTTTCGAGCAAATATTCTGTGGAGGCCATTGATGAAATCTATGCGGGCATAAAAAAGGCTTGTGAGCTTTACAATATTGACCTGGTGGGTGGAGACACAACTTCCTCGCCACGCGGCATGACCATTAGTGTAACAGCTATAGGGAAAGCGCAAAAGGATAAAATTGTCTATCGGTCAGGGGCAAAACCAGGGGACATTATTTGTGTCACCGGCGACCTCGGGGCAGCTTTTCTGGGGCTTCAATTACTTGAGCGGGAAAAGCAGATATACCTTTCCGATCCACAAGTTCAGCCGGACCTGGAAAACCAGAAGTATATCGTAGAGCGTCAACTTAAGCCGGAAGCCCGCAAGGATGCGGTGTTATTTTTTGAAAAAGCACAGTTGCAGCCTACCGCCATGATCGACATTTCAGATGGCCTTGCTTCTGACCTCATGCATATTTGCAAGGCCTCAGGTGTGGGAGCTTTTATCGAAGAGGGTAAGGTGCCTATTCATGATGAGTCACAGCTTATGGCTATAAAGTTTAATCTCGACCCGATAACCGCTGCGCTGCACGGAGGGGAGGACTACGAATTGCTGTTCACCATTTCAGAAAACGATCTGGAAAAGGTCAGGTATATGCCGGATGTCTTCATTATTGGAGAGATAACCAAAGAAAGCGAAGGCATCAATTTGCATACCACGGGGGGCAATATCCATCCACTCCAGGCCCAGGGATTCCAGCACTTTGATCCCAATGACAGGCCATAACGATCATAATTGAATGTGTTATGAAAAAACACAACGCAAATATTTTATTGTCTTTCCTTCTTCGAGGTGTTGCTTTTCATAGAATGTTTTGATCTCGAGATCATCATTTTCCAGGGGCCCGGCGTAAATGTCATTGCAGTGATATTCGACATGAGTAAAAGGGCATTCACGAATCGACACTAATGAAAACTCGTAGAGGAGGTCGGAATCGGTTTTGAGATGCAGAATAGCCCCGGGCTTCAGGAACGCTGAGTAGAGTTTTAAAAAATAAGGTGATGTCAGTCGCCTGTTGGACTTGCTTTTTTTTATAAACGGATCGGGAAAAGTGATCCAGATTTCACTCACCTCATCTTTTGCGAAAAAATAGGCAATCCTTTCGATACGTGTTCTGAGGAAGGCGGCGTTCTCCAACTTTAATTGGTCTACCCGCCTGGCGCCTTTCCAGATCCTGGCGCCTTTGATATCAACACCTATAAAATTCTTATTGGGATATCGACCGGCAAGACTGACGGTATATTCACCACCCCCGCACGCAAGTTCAAGTACAATGGGGTTTTCGTTATTGAAGACAGTCTCATGCCATAGGCCCTGAATTGCAACAGGATGTCCTTCGGCATCAGTGATGCCGGGATTTTTGGCGTCAAAACTTTCAAAAACAAATGGAAAGTTTTCAAGCTCGGCGAATTTCATTAATTTATTCTTGCGCACCAAGATCCGGGGATTTTAATCGTTATGAATATGTCATTAAACATTTTCATTCCGGAAAGCTAAAATATCTATATTTTCGGGGCTTTAATCCAGGAAACCCCGGAGGTGGAAGCAAAAACCTAAATATTATGAAACGAGGCTTATTGGTTATTTTGATGTTTGTGTCTTTTTGCCTGAATGGTCAGGGGTATAAGATTGGCGTTCGTGCGGGCGTGAACTATTCAAAATTACAAGGCCCACTTCAAGAGGCAGAGGACTTTTCCTTCAGTTCAGGGATTCACTTTGGTATAAATTACACATATTATCCCATAAAAGATCTTGGCTTCAGGGGTGAGGTACTCTATATTCAGAGAGGATCGAAGCAAAATTACAATGGCGATGGATTTCATCTGATCCGCCTACCCAATGGCACCAAATTATATGAAGAAGGCACAAGCGTGATGAACCTGGATAACACCCTGGCCTATTTCTCGATCCCACTGACTGTTCAATACCAGGTCAACAGGCGCTTTGAGGTTTTCGGAGGCCTTTCTGTCGACTTCCTGGTGGGGCCTTCCGGTCGGGGGAAAGTCGATTTCGAGAGCAGTTCAAGGCCGGAGGAGATCTTTTTTGTTCAATCTTATGATTTCAGGTATGGTTCAGACCCGGCACGTGGGGCGAACTTCAACATACAGCCGGTGTCGATTATTGTAGATGGCGACAAAATTGATGTTCCCAAGATCGTAGGCGCGTATTACCAGTTTGATGAGCTTGACGGAAAAAAATTCAATGCTTTCAACATGAATGTGATTGGTGGTGTCAACTATTTTCTCAACACAGGTTATTACATTGGCGCCAGGTTTGAATATGGCCTGTTTGATGTCACCAATGACAGGATGGACATTTCACTAGAAGGTGTCACTGAAGAAAATGAATTTATATACCGCGATGATGTCGACAGACAGATAGGCTTTAATGTTTCTTTTGGTTTCCGGTTTTAAGCAGGTGCCATTTTTTCAGCATTTTCTGCAACCTGCAGTTTTTCGATGATCTCATCAATCTCTCCGCCCATGATTTTATCAAGGCTGTACAGTGTGAGATTTATACGGTGATCGGTCACCCTGTTTTGAGGGTAGTTGTAGGTCCTGATCTTGTCTGATCGGTCCCCGCTTCCGACGAGGGATTTTCTTTTTTGTTTTTGCTCAGCGTATTGTTGTTCCTGTTGTGCTTCCCGAATTTTTCCATAGAGCCGTTGAAGAGCGATTTCCCTGTTTTTATGTTGAGAACGAGAATCAGTGCTTTCAGAAACGATACCTGTAGGAATATGTGTAAAGCGGACGCCCGATTCGGTTTTATTGACATGCTGGCCGCCGGCTCCACTTGACCTGAAGGTATCAATCTTGAGATCATCTTTCCTGATATCGATGTCTTCTTCTTCGTATTTGGGCATGACGACAACCGTTGCTGCAGAAGTGTGTACTCTTCCCTGGGATTCGGTTTTGGGGACCCTCTGAACGCGATGAGCGCCGGATTCAAATTTCAATGTTCCGTAAACATCATCTCCAAAGACCTCTATAACAATTTTGTTAAAACCGCCCGCGGTCCCTTCGTTGACATAAAGGACTTCCGTTTTCCAACCCTTTTTTTCAAAAAATTTTGAATACAACCTGTAAAGATCTCCTGCAAATATACTGGCCTCATCACCACCTGTGCCAGACCGTATTTCAAAGACAACGTTCATACTGTCTTCCGGATCACGGGGTATCAACAGGATCTTGAGTTTTTCTTCCAGGTCTGCTTTTGAAACTTCGAGCGCTTCGAGCTCTTCCCTGGCCATTTCCTGCATATCCGGATCTTCATCTTTGAGCATTTTTTGGGATGAATTGATGTTTTCCAAAACGAGGGTATACCTGAGGTATGACTGTACGATCTCCTGCAGGTTTTTATACTCCTTGTTCAGTCTCGTGAATTTCTTTATGTCAGAGACGATTTCTGGATCGGACAGTTTTTCTTCAATGCCGCGGTAATGGTTGTATATGGATTCGAGTTTGTCTATCATAGGTCATAAGCGCGTTTCTCAATGATGAAACGCAAAGAAAGGAATTTGGTCAAAAATATTGAGCTAAATGATACGGATCCGATCCCTGATGGACTGTATGAGATCGGAGGAGACTTCCGGCCTTTTTACATTTTTCTTTATGAATTCCCGAAAGTTTTTCTCTTTGTTAAAAATTTTGCTGCAGTGCGGATCTGAATTGACTTTGTGAAGCAGGTCTCGTTTATCGCTATCGCAAAGTTCATTATCGAAGAAAAGGCTGATTTTATGTTGAAGGTCATGAAGATTAGAAGACTTTTCCATAGGTGTAATTTTACTTTTTCTTCAAATCAATTCGTTATAGTTTCAATTGAGAACAGAAATATAGTTTAAATTTTGTTTTTAGTCTAAAAGGTTAAAATTTAAAACCGGATCCTGGCCTAAGTCTGAAATATTAATTAAGTATAATGCAAATGTCAGCAACTATAAGATGCCATTGAGTGCTATTCTTCCTCTGAAGAATTATTTGATGATGAAGATTTTCCCCTTTTGTCCTTGTATCCCAGTTTTTCCGCATACACTTTCAGTTTTTCTTTAAGCATATTCCTTGCCCGAAAGAGCCGGGAGCGGACCGTCCCAATAGGGACATCAATGATTTTGGAAATTTCTTCATAGGTAAACCCCTCAATGTCGCATAATAGAACGACTGTTCGGAAGTCAATGGGCAATGAATTGATGGCATTTGTCACTTCATCTCCCATCATACCGTCGAAAATCTCTTCTCTCAGATCGAGATATCCGGGAACCTTTGTGTCATCACTGTCATGGTAGCTGACAATATCTTCAAAGTCAACTCGAGTTGGCTGCTTACTTCGTTTCCTGTATTCGTTTATGTAAGCATTCTTCAAAATTTTAAACAACCACGCTTTGGCATTAGTTCCTTGAACGTATTTATCGATAAACCGATGAGCTTTGAGGTAGGTTTCCTGAACCAGGTCATTGGCATCATCCTCATCATAGGTCAGGTGAAACGCAAAGGTTTTGAGTGCATCAATGTGAGGAAAAAGTTCTTTTTCAAATATGTCGTGATTATTCGTCAATGCCTGCAGAAAATTTGAGCAAACTTACGGAAAAATAAACGGGTTAAAATAATTTAACAGGCTTACTTTAAGGAGATGACGCGATCTTGAGTAACGACATAAACGCGATCCCCATTATTGGGCCTGATGACGGCATTTCCGGTAAATGCCCCAAATGAAGGAAGGACGCCCTGGCGTTCACTAAAAATAAAACAGGGCAGTTTTAGTCGTTGTTTACCTGTTCCTTTTAAGACAACAGCTGGGTGGAGGTGACCGCAAATGTTGTAATGTGCGTGATTGGCAAGCGGGAAATGTGACAGGGTAAATGGAGGCTCATCAAGGATGTCGTATATTTTAAGGCGGGAAGACAGGTACATTTTGTAAGGAAGGATATCGTGGTTTCCCATCACCAAATCAAACGTCACTTCAGGAAACATGTCCAGCATATTGTTGAGCACCTCCCACTGGGCGTTGTGAACAGAGTGGAACAGATCTCCAAGGAAGATGACCCTATCCACTTCGTGGTTTAAGATCAGGGTGGACAGGTTTTCATAATTCTGACGTTCCATATCCGGGGGGATGCCAATGCCAGATTTTCGGAAATGTGTTGTTTTGCCTATGTGGAGGTCAGCGACGAGTAAGCTGGACTTTTCTTTCCAAAGAATGGCTTTTTCCGGCAGGAGGTCGAACGTCTGATGTTGTAAATTGATAACCAAGACGGTAAAATATATAATTGACAGGTTTTATTTTGTAAAGTCGAGGGTCATTTTTCTTATCCGGTCTTCTAGTTTTTCACTTGTCATTTTTTCACGCATCCTGTCCACGATGATCGGAAATGCAAGCGGTGTTGGTTTTGATGGATAGGCAAAGAGCAAGTATTGGCCCTGAATCCTGTTGAGGGCATTGCGCAGGCGCGCTTCTTCAAGTTGGAAAGTCATCACTTCGTCAAAAGTTTGCAAGAACAAAAGGCTGTTGGGTTCATAGTCCCTGAAGACGTCGAAGAGCAGGGACGAACTGGCCTGGAGATGACGCTGTTTTTTGATTTTTCCAGGGTATCCCTGGAAGATAAGTCCTGAAATCCTTGCGATATCCCGAAATTTTCGCCTGGCTAGCTCGGTCGCGTTAATGCTTCCCTGGATATCCGTAATAAGGTTTTTCATAGAAAACAGGTCTTTGTTAATAATGTTTTCAACATCGATGGGTTTATCAGAAAGCAGTTCAAAACCATAGTCATTCATGGCTATCGAAAAGGTAATGGATAGTTTATTGGTTATTCGTTTTGCCAGGAGCGCTCCCATGCCTTCGTGCACAAACCGTCCCTCAAATGGATACATCAGGAGGTGGTAGCCTTCCTTGCTTTCAAAGTATTCGATAAGAAATTCATCTTCCCTGGGCAGGATACTCAAGGTGTTTTGCATTGTCCAAAGTGGCTTGAGACGCTCAACTTCGGCATCTTCAATTTTTCCCTGCGTATAATTATAAATTTTTTCACGAAGGACTTCAGACATTTCAGAACTCAAGGGCAACCTGCCTCCGAGATAGGAGGGGATGCGCCGGGTGACCTTTTTGCTTTTGCGCACGAGCATTGTCATGTCTTTGATCATGACAAGTTCAAGAGGTCGTCCGGCAAACCAGAAGCTGTCTCCTGGCTCCAGGTGGCTGGCAAACCACTCCTCAACGGCCCCGATGCGTCCCCCGGATAAAAATCGAACATTGATCATTGCTTCGCTCACGATGGTCCCGATAGACATCCGGTGCCGTTGAGCAATCCGCCTGTCTGTTGTACGGTAAATCGCATTGTCGATGACGACCTTTTTGTACTCGTCGTAGGCTTTGAGGGACTGGCTTCCATGCAAAAGAAAGTTGAGCAAATTTTTCCATTCACTACGGGTCATGCTAGAATAGCAAAAAGTGGATTTGACTTCTTCATAGATCTGGTCAGCATCAAATCCATCTGAAACTGCCAGGGTCATCAGGTATTGGATCAGGACATCCCAACTGCGCAGATAAGGTGTTCGCAATTCAATATTCCCGCTTGATACAGCCCGGCGGAGCGCAGCAGCTTCTACCAATTCCAGGGCATGTGTTGGCAGAAAGAAAATTTCACTTCTCGCTTCTGGCTGGTGACCGCTGCGACCGGCTCTTTGAACAAACCGCGCGACACTTTTTGGGCTTCCGATCTGGATGATCGTTTCGACAGGCCTGAAATCAACGCCAAGGTCAAGGCTGGAAGTGCATACGACAGCCTTGAGCCGGCCATCGTACAGGGCCTCTTCAACCCAGTCCCTGAGTTCTCGCGATATCGATCCATGGTGCATGGCGATAACGCCTGCAAGATCCGGGCGCAGGTCGAGTATTTTCTGGTACCATATTTCACACTGACCGCGAGTGTTTGTAAAGATTAGGGTGGATGCGCTGCCCTCAATAATGGGCATAATCTTGTCAGCCAATGCGATCCCAAGATGCCCTCCCCAGGAATATTTTTCGACATTGTCAGGAAAAATGGAATGGACAGCAATTTCCTTTCTTATGTCCGAAGTAACGAGCAAGCCGTCACGTCCACCTTTCGGACCAAGAAGCACATCCAGGGCTTCGTGAAGATTGCCTATGGTGGCGGAAATTCCCCAAATGAGTAAGCCGGGGTTAAGCGACTTTAATCTTGATAATGCCAGTTCGACCTGGACACCTCGTTTTGATCCCATGAGCTCATGCCATTCGTCAATGACAATACCGAATAAGCCGATAAAATATTTTGCGTAACCCTTTTTAGACATCAGGATGTGGACACTCTCAGGGGTGGTGATCAGAATGTCAGGAGGGGAGGACCATTGTTTTTTTCGGGCACTGGTGGAGGTGTCACCGCTCCGAATAGCCACCTGCCAAGATAAATCGAGGGCGTTCAGCGCCCGTTCCATGGAAATTTTTATTTCTTTTGCCAGGGCCCGAATAGGGCTAATCCAGATGACCTTTAAGCCGGATTTTTGAGGACTGTGACCGGATTGATGAAATGCGGACAAAAGCCCAAGGAATAATGCAAATGTTTTTCCGCTGCCGGTAGGTGCATTGACTATGCCACACTTGCCTTTGACACAGGCTTCCCAGGTTTGTGTCTGAAAAGGATAAGGAGTCCAATTTTGAGCATCAAACCAGTCAAAGATCTGTTTGCCTATTCCATCCGTCGCGTTCAATTGACAAAGACATTATTCATGAACACAAAAATAAAAAGGGACAGCATAGGCTGCCCCCCTCATGAAGTATTTATGTAGAAGAAACTATTTAATCAGTAACATAGATCCGGATTTTGAAACGCCATTGACCTCCAGGCTGTAGAACACAAGGCCAGACTGGTAACTCAATTGTGTTTCGCTGATCTTGTAAGTATTGACCCCGGCTTGAACCTTGAGCAGATCGGAGAATACCAGTTGCCCGGAAGCATTCAGCACTCTCAGGTATCCTTCCCCGTCCACGCCGCTCGTGAATTCAAGAGTGGTCTCGGTAGAGAATGGATTAGGATAATTTCGCAGCAATTCAGGACCAGCCTGGTGATCATTATCCAGGGAAAACGCTATACGTCCGATTGACAAATCATCAAAGTACACTTCGGGATCAAGGGCGCGTTCTGATTCCTCCAAATCAACCGGTTGGTCTGTTTTGATGGAAAACAATACATCACCTTTGTTCAGGGAGATAGACTCTGATATATTCCACGAAAGATGTGTCAGATCATTTGTCGTGTTGAAATTCGTGTCTTCAATGCGGAGCAAGCCAGGCAAAACACTGTTGATTTTTTGCCCTTCAAGTCCTTTAAAGCTCATTTGCAAACCGTAAATCTCAGTATTTTCAGACACGACAACATCAATACATCCGGTAGCGGGATTCTGTTTTTGGATTAGGATGAGACCCCTGCTTCTTTCTTCGATAGAGCTTTCGGATTGTATGTTGAATTGCATACTGCAATTGACGTCACCAGTCTTAATTCCGACAAAGTTCATGTTGGATACGTCGTGATCGAGCTGGAACATATGCATCGCACCAGGATGAGGCCACGGATTGAGGGGATCCTCAAAGTCATGATTTTCATCCACAAAGCGCCAAGATGGAGCATTGGGTAATGTTTCATAAATACCCAGGATAAGTTTTCTCAATTCTATTAAGTCTATAGATGTCAGGCTCTGTGAGCTGTTGGCATCCGCGGCTATGATCTTGTACGGAGTCTTCAGGTATTCAATACCCAAAACATGACGTTGAATCAGGACCAGGTCCAATGTGGTGACCCCCCTCAGGTAGTCATTGTCCACCTTTTCTGGGATGACCGAATAGTTTTGGTACATTTCCAATTCCGTGAAGGCATACATACCTTCAGACTCTGTGGTATATGAACGCACTTCGCTTCCATAGCTCAGATCAACATGCACGCCTGGCATGTTCTGCTCATCCTCGGTTGCGACATTACCTATTATTGTTACAGAGTTCAGGTCATCGGGACACAGGCCGTGATTGTCCTGCACATCCAGAAATGTTTTACATTCGGATTGGTTGCCGGCTTCATCTGTAACCCACATGCTTATGGGTTGCAAGCCCAGGTGACTGCAGTTTACCGTTCTTGAGAGCACATTGACGTTCTTCGTGAATGAAATTTTGAGATTCTCACTCGCCGTACAATTGTCGGTGCTGTTCTTATCGAAATCACTTGCCCATATTACAGCCATGGGTTCATTGTCTGTCATTTGTGTCAGGTTAATTGAAATGAAGTTCAGGCAAATGGCTGAAGGTGGCTTACAATCCCGCACTTCGAAGACAAAGGAGCATTGGCTTGTGTTGCCGCACCTGTCGTCGAGCGTCCAGGTGATCCGGTGCTTTCCAAATGGGTGCGTACCTGTATAAGTGTCTCCAGAACCTGATACTTTGTTTTGTCCGTCGTCGAATTCGTCGACAGTATACGTCCACACAAGGTCTTTATCCAGCGTACAGGAATCCAGGCCAAATGCAGTGAGGACAACATCCCCAAGGCATGTTTGTTCGTTCGCACAAATTATTGTATCCCTGCACGGACTCTGGATGATCGGAGGATCATCATTCAGCACAGTTATGGTTTGTGTGGAATCCCATATTCCTGATGGTGGATTTGCATTTGGATCATACTGGCACCAATCAATAACCGTGAATGTTCTTGTAAAGAATGCACATCCCGAAAATGGATCATTGAACGTTGCATCGGCAGTACTGATCATGACTTGGCTGCAATTGTCCTGGTTGACAGCCGGAAATCCGGTCTGCGATGGAGGAGGTATTGTGCGTACACAGGCGTCATCAATAGTGACATCAGCAGGCCAGGTAATATCTGACATGTCAAAAGGATCGTCATCGATGACAGTAATTTTCTGTGATCCCGTCGTGGAATTGCCTGAGAAATCTGTTACAGTAAAATTCCTGAAGATATTCCCTGTGTTGCAATTTGGGTCGCGATTGTCGTTCACAGTTTCGTCAATATCGAGGTTTTCATCGCATCCTTCATCAATCAGGCCATCCTGTCCTACCGTTGTTCCATCAATCACGATAGGATCTCGATCAGCGGCGTTGCTTACGAATTTTCCAAAGACACTCATATCCGTCAGATCAATTTCAAATTCACAATTCACTGTAATATCAGGCAAGTCTTCAACGATCTTGGGAGCGATATTGTCTTCGACAAGAACGGGGACCATGCATTCGGTTTTGTTTCCGGCGTCATCATAAGCACTGCCTATGACCATGGGCGTGTTTTGGACATCAGCACAGCACAATGTGATCATGGCCGATTCATTGAGGTCCGAAGCTATGCCACAGGCATCGTCCATTCTTCTAATAAATGTGCCTGAAATAACACCACAATTATCGCTTGCTGACAGGACAATATGGCTGGCATAGATATGGGCCGTTCCGTGGTTTGTGAGACTGACCTTAAGATCACCGTCACACAAGAGGTCGGGTCCTTCTTCATCCACGACAGTAATTTGCTGCAAGCATGTGCTTGAGTTGCCACAGTCGTCCTGTGCAGTCCAGATCACATCTGTTGTACCCACAGGAAATGTATAGCTAAAGCCAGAGTTTCCGGCTCCGGAAATGGAGTTGGAAAGACTCACAGCACTGCAGTCGTCACTGAAAGTTGGAGCAGGCACATAAACCAGGGCACTGCAATTGTTAAGGTCATTTGACATCGTGACATCCGAGCAGGTCACTGTTGGCGCCTGTGTATCGGGAAGCACGTCAAATGAAGTTGTGACCGTTGACCCGATATTTCCACAAGCGTCAACGGGCGTCCACTCATAGGTGACAGTATAACCTCCACAGACATCAACAGTATATGAGGCATTGGTTTGTATAGTAACATTTGAACAATTGTCTGTCGCATCGAGTGTTTCAAAAGACGGAAAAGGGTCATTACAAGCTATGTCTGGCAGCGCTGAGGGTGTTGATACGATGACAGGGTCTTCTGTGTCTGGAAGGACATCAAAAGGAACGGCGGCAGTAGATGTATTTCCACATTCGTCCACAGCAGTCCAGGTATATGTAATTGTATAGCCGCTGCACACTGTGGGAATAAAAGGCAATGTGTCCATTGTGATTGTCGACACAGAGCTGCAATTGTCTGTCACCAAGTACTCCGGATGTACAGGAAGAGGGTCATTACAGTCAATATCATCTATTACAGGAGGAGCGCCGACCCAGTCAGGCCCGATGGTGTCTACAACACTGATGGTTTGAACATCCGTTCCGGTATTTCCGCATTCATCCATGACTTGCCATGTTCTTGTGATTGTCAGGTTTTGAGGACATAGGTTGCTTACTGATGTGTTATCAGTCCACGTTACTGTTAAATGTGCACTCGATGTGCAGTTGTCAGAAATGTCTGACATGGATGGGCCCCCTGTTATAATTGTGTCATTAGGATTTTCTTCACAGGCAATGGTAATATCACCTGGCGCCGTGATGGTTGGGTTAATGGTGTCATTTATGGTGACGACATGAACGGCGGTTGCTGTATTGCTGCTGACATCGGACACCTGGTAAACCCGGGTGACAACTTCCGGGCAGGTGTTGCCGTCGGAGACTTCAGACACCAAATCAAAGGTTGTCGGGTTGTTATTGCAATTATCGACAAAACTTCCCCCGTCTGCTTCAAAAGCTGCGTAATTCATATATGGAGGCACATCAGAGATGGAGCACTGAGTTGTGACATTTGGAGGGGCTGAAAACCCGGGCGTTAAGACATCCACAACAGTTGCATTGGCGACACAGGTGTCAGTGTTTCCGAAATCATCAGTCACTGTGAGGGTTATGGTTTTGCCCGGAATGGTATCGTTGCAAAAGAATGATAGAGGATCAGCACTAAAGTCAAGGGCGGGATCACAGAGATCAGTGGATGATGCTCCGACATCAAACGGGTCAACATCCACTTCTCCAAGCGCGTCCAATTCAAAGGTCAAGTCTGTGCATACGGCTGTAGGCGGATCGATGTCATTGACCATGACTTCAGTGAAGCACATGGACATCGTTCCATTTGTAAAGGTGACTGAGAAGGTGACTGTTGTCAAACCTACCGGGTAAACTCCGGAGGCATTTCCAGAAAAATTAAAGTCATTGGTTACTGTTGAAATAACTAATGACGGGTCATTGGAAACGGGGTTGGGAACTGTGACGTTTGCACCGCATGTTCCGGGATTATTATTGACCGGAGCAACGATTGCACAAACGAGGCTGTTCAAATTTTCGCCTGAATTCGCGAATAACAAATCGGGTTTTGAGTTGTCGCCATGGGTGTGAGCTGGGCTGAGACATGCAAAGCTCATTCCGACGACAAGCAATAACATCTTTAGCATTGCCTGTTATTTAAATCGGTTAAAGGATAATATTAACTACGACTTGCTTTTGGGAGGGAAGTGGTTATCAATTATGAAGCAAATATAGTACAATAATTTACATATTATAATTTTTTTTAATATGTTTTTAATTTTTTATGAAATCCGTACTAAGGATGAAGGCGGGGATGATTGCTTTAAAAGAGGAACCATTAAGCGTTCGGACCATTGTATAATGACCGGCCATAGTTCCGAGAGGTGTTGTCAACGGGCACCAGGAAGCATACCTGTGTTCTTGGCCTGGGTCTATGACAGGTTGTTCACCAATCACACCGGGACCTTTGACGATCTTTGTTTTTCTGAGGGCATCTGTAATCTTCCAGTATCTGCTGAGTAATTGTACGGGATAAGAATTTTGGTTTAATATCACGATTGAATATGAGAAGGCATAGAAATTCTTGTCTGGCCTGGACGCAGATATTTCGTATTTTGGTTCAACGGTGATTGTAATGCCTTTGGTCGTTTTTGTTTCTGTCATTTCAATTCAGGATATTGTTTTCGATAAGGCCTTCTGCTTCTTCAAGGGCTTTGTCCAGGTCGTCATTCATCAAAACATAATCAAACGCATTTTCATACGACAGTTCTTTTTTTATGCGTTGGATGCGTTTTTTTAGATCTTCCGGGGTTTCTGTTTTTCTGTCCGTGAGGCGTCTGATCAGCTTTTGAAGGGATGGTGGTTTGACAAAGACCACGAAACAGTCATCACGGAATTGATTCTTAATGTCTGTCGCCCCAATCACTTCAATATCAAAGATAATGACTTTACCGGCGTTGAGCAGTCTTTTAATTTCTGATTTGAGTGTCCCGTAATACCTGCCCTGGTAGACTTCTTCCCATTCAATAAATGCCCCGGCCTTGATATTTTTCTGGAAGGTCTTTTTATCCATAAAATAATACTCCTGGCCATCTGTTTCATTGGCCCTTTTGGGTCTTGTGGTGGCTGAAACAGAAAATGAAAGTTGTTTGTATTTTTTCAAAAGGTGTTTAACGATTGTGGTTTTTCCCGCGCCACTGGGTGCAGTAAAGACAATCATTTTCTTTTTATACTTCTTTGACCCCATCAATGAAATTATAAAATGTTAGCGAGTTGTTCTTTAATTTTTTCAAGTTCATCCTTCATGCCCACCACGATTTTTTGAATTTCTGAATTCTGGGCTTTTGCACCCATCGTGTTGATTTCCCTTCCCATTTCCTGGGCAATGAACGAGAGTTTTTTCCCTTTCACTTTCCTGTCATTATTCAATATGCTTTTAAAATACTCGCAATGTTGTTCAAGACGCACTTTTTCTTCTGTAATGTCGAGTTTTTCGAGATAAAACAAAACCTCCTGTTCAAACCTGTTCTTGTCAACGGTATCATCGGCCAGGAACTGATCCAGATTCTTTCGTATTCTTTCCTTGATGGTTATGATCCTGCTTTCTTCATGAGGATGTACATCCTTAATCCTGGACCTGATGGTTTCAATGCGCTGGATGATATCGTTTTTCATGCTCTGGCCTTCGGATGTCCGGAAATCTTCTAGTTTATCTACAGCGTCTGTTGTCATTTGCAGGACGGCCGACCACTCGTCATCTGAAAGGTGGCTTTCCACGGCTTTGACAACATTGGGTAGTCGCAGAATGGCCCCGGCGATCCCGTCACTGTTCAATTCAATTTCCCCGGCCAGCGCTGCTAACTCTAGATGATATTTTTTAAAGAGCGGCACATTGAGTCCGAATTCGTCATCTCCGTTTTGCGAATCTATGGTGAGATTGACATCAAACTTACCCCTGGAAGCGTGATCAAGGATCAATTTCCTGAGTATAATTTCCTTTTCTCCCATGCCGGGCGGGCATTTCATCCTCATATCGGTCGTTTTACCATTCAATGATTTGATTTCGATTTTGAATGTTTTACCATTGATCTTAGTTGATCCCTGGCCAAACCCTGTCATTGATAAAATCATAGTGCTCTTTTTATGTCCTAATTAATCATCAAATGTAAAATTTTATTTATGCATGGTATCGTATTGAACCTGAGTAACTTAACAATCATTATGTAAAATGCCATTCAGTAGGCAAAAAACAGAGGTATTTGTTTCCATATCTCAAAAAATTAACGAAATTTGCCTTCCCCAAAGTAAAAAAGCCGGTATAATTACTTATTAATCAATATTTTAGAGTCTTATGAGAAAAGCAGATTTAGTAGCGACAATTTCGGATAAAACGGGAGTTCCAAAAGTTGATGTTTTGGTCACGCTCGAGGAATTCTTCAGAGAAATAAAAGACTCTTTAGCTGACGGGGAAAATGTATATATCCGGGGATTTGGATCTTTTGTCATAAAGAAAAGGGCTAAAAAAATTGGCCGACACATAAAAAGAAATGTGGCCATTGAAATTCCGGAACATTATATTCCCTCATTCAAGCCTGCGAAAATATTTATTGAGCAGGTTAAAGACAATGTGACATCATTGCCAGAGGAGCAAAACTCCAATGATTAACAGCCGACTGACCAGGGGCCAGGGAATGGCCATTATTGGATTTTCAGCGCTGTTTATAGTTTTATTGGTTGGATTCGATACTGTTTCTCCTGAGCAGAGGATCATCGAAAAGTCGAGGTCTCTCAATATTGAAAAAATAAATATCCGGTCGCTCATTGCCCAGGTAAAGAACGGCCTTACAGCTCAAACCAGGAATGACATTGAAATTCTTGAAGAGCGCATTGCAAAATCTCAAAACGACTCGACGAAGTCTAGTCACATTAAAGAGCTTGCCGCAATGTGGTTTAAAGAAGGACAGCCATTGATATCAGGTCATTATGCCGGAGAAGTTGCTCAAATAGACAACACGCCGGAATCCTGGTCCATCGCTGGAACGACCTATGCCCTGGCTTCCAGGCAATCGACGAACGAAATGGACTTGTCGTATTGTATAGAAAAGGCGCGCGAATATTATGAAAATGCCATTTCTCTTGACCCTGGAAATGTGCCTTATAAGATCAATCTGGCACTAAGTTATGTTGATCATCCATTGTCTGAAAACCCAATGAAAGGCATAATGATGATGATGGATCTCAACAGGAAGTATCCCGAAAATCCATCTGTGCTGTTCCATTTAGGAAGACTTTCACTTGAAACCAATCAATTGGAAAAGGCTGTTGAACGATTAGAGGCATCTTTGCGTTATGACAGTCTGAACAGTCAGGCACATTGTCTCCTTGAGGAAGTTTACCTGAAACTGGGAAAACCGGCTCAGGCGGAGTTACATGGAAAGAAATGTTAAGACATATATTTTTATATAAAAGAAAAACTGGTTTTTATGCCGTGTGGTAAAAAAAGAAAAAGACACAAGATCGCTACTCACAAGAGGAAAAAGCGATTGAGGAAAAACAGACACAAGAAGAGGAACAGATAATTTTTATCAGGAATATTACTGATATGGATGGTAGCCTGAAAAAAATATATGTTTCAGATTTAAGGTCTTAAGAAAACTATTTAAATACCTCTTCTGGAGCTACAATCTTGCAGTAAAGCCTGGTGATATAAATATTGGGCTTTGGATAAGGAGTTAATTATTCGAACGACTCCCTCAAATGTTGAAATAGCTCTGCTGGAAAACAAAAAGCTCGTCGAATTACATACCCAAAGTAAAGACGACCAGTTTTCGGTAGGGGATATATTTTTGGGAAATATCAAGATGCTACGTCCCGGCTTGAATGCTGCTTTTCTTGATATTGGTTACAGGAAGGATGCTTTTTTGCATTATACTGACCTGGGACCACAGATTAAATCGGTTTTGAAATTCACAAAGATGGCTATAAGGAAGCACCTCCATGGTCATTTACTCGATGATTTCAGACTGGAATCGGACAATCCGAAAAATGGAAGGATAGACAGGGTTTTTGAAAGAAAGCAACCCCTGCTTGTCCAGGTTTTAAAAGAACCCATATCCACAAAAGGCCCTCGCCTGACTTGTGAAATCACTTTGCCTGGACGATTCATGGTCATGTCCCCATTCAGGAATTCTGTGACCGTGTCAAAAAAGATCATGGATGCCGAGGAGCGCAATCGGTTGAAAAGACTTGTAGAAAGCATCAAGCCCAAAAATTTTGGCGTCATCATTAGGACTGCTGCAGAGGGCAAGAAGGTGGCAGATCTCCATGAAGAAATATCCGGTCTGATGCGAAAGTGGCAAACCATCAGGGAAGAGTTGAGTAAAAATAAAAGGCCTGGCAAATTGCTCAGCGAGATCGACAAAGCCACAGGTATCCTCAGGGACATTCTGAATGACTCGTTCAACAGGATTGTTGTGAATGATCCCGCAATGCATGACAGCATAAAGGATTATCTCGAATCGGTGGCCCCATCAAAGGCCAGGATCCTTAATCAGTATAAGGGCAAGAAACCGATCTTTGATTATCACGGGGTCAACAAGCAAATCAAGTCATCTTTCAGTAAGACACCAACAATGTCGAGCGGGGCATACCTTGTTATAGAGAACACTGAAGCCATGCACGTCATTGATGTCAACAGCGGTCCGAAATCACAGAGAAGTGACCAGGAGCGCGCAGCACTTGCCGTCAATATAGAGGCTGCAGAAGAGATTGCGCGTCAGCTGAGGCTCAGGGACCTGGGTGGACTCATCATTATTGATTTCATTGACATGAGGAACAGGGACAACAAGTCCAACCTGTATAAAAAGATGAGAGAATATATGAAGGATGACCGGGCGCAGCATACGATCCTTCCGCTCAGTAAGTTTGGCCTGATGCAGATCACCCGCCAGCGTGTGAAGCCTGAACTCCAGATCAATACCCTGGAAGTGTGTCCATCCTGCAATGGTTCCGGAAAGGTTGAACCCTTCCTGCTCCTGCCTGATGACATTGAGCGCAATCTGCGCTTTGTCCTCGATGCCCAGCCAAAGGAAAAAGTGATCTTGAAAGTGCATCCTTTTATTTATTCCCATTTCAGGAAAGGCCCCATCTCGTTAAGGATGAAATGGTTCCTCAAGTATAAGAAATGGATCAACCTGGTAGAAGATTCAGATTTTCATATCAATGAATTCAAGTTTATCGACAAGTACGGAGACGAGATCCGGTTGAATTCCTGACCGATGTCTTTACCCGTACCCGAAAATGCAAAGCGTATTCTTTTTGGGGTCTTGAACTGGGGACTGGGTCACGCCACGCGTTCTATTCCACTCATCCATGAATTGTTGCGTCAGGGCAAAGAGGTTATCTTGGCCTCTGACGGTTATGTTTTGGATTACCTGGAAGAGGAGTTTCCAGACCTTGAAACAGTTGGCCTCAAGGGCTACAATGTGACGTATCCAACCGGGAGCATATTTCTAAATCTCATCATCCACTCCCCTCGAATTCTCAGTGCCATGCGTGCAGAGCGATCGATGGCCAGGCAACTCGTCAGGAAGCACAATCCCGATATGGTCATTTCAGACAGCCGGTTTTGGTTCAGACATCCTGACGTGTATTCGGTCATGATCTCTCACCAATTAAACATCCATACGACCAATCCATTGTTCAAGATTTTTTCGAATGTTGTCAACAAACGATTGCTCAATGCGTTTAACGCGGTTTGGGTGCCGGACTACCCCGATCGCAGGCTGTCGGGCGACCTCTCAGATAATGCTGAAATAGACAATGTCGTCTACATCGGTGCCCACTCAAGATTAACCATCCTCCCGGCAGAAATAAAGGATCACAATCTTGTCATCCTATCCGGCCCTGAGCCAAAGCGTACAGAACTGGAGCATATCATCGTGCAATTATTAAACAGACAATCCGGAAAATGGTCGCTCGTGCGAGGATCTGAGAACGGACCGACCTTAAAAATAAATGGAAAAGAAAGTCACATTGAAATTATCGATGTGTGTCACGCTGAAGAGCTCAGCCAGTTGCTCAACAGGGCCAGGGCTATTATTTCGCGATCCGGATACAGCTCGGTTCTAGACTATCACTTGCTGAATGTTCCAAAGATCATTATTCCCACACCCGGACAGACCGAGCAGGAATATCTCGCTGGGCACCTCGACGGAAAAATGGGATTTATTCAGCTGGGGCAAAACGAAGTCGCTTCAAAGCTTCTTTCCTATATTGATTAAGGCTATTTTGCATCTCAAAATCAGGCCCTGAATAAACATACCATTCTCATCGTATTGTCCTTTACTGCCATTTACATTATTTGGGGATCCACCTATCTTTTTATCAAGCTTGCCCTGCAAAGATTCCCCCCGTTCATACTGGCGGGGATCCGGTTCCTGATTGCATCCTTATTAATTTTCGCTTACGTCTTTGCCAGGAGAAGATGGATCGGTTTGCAATGGTCCCAGGTCAGGAACTCGATGATTGCCGGTACGTTGTTCCTGGCCATTGGTAATGGCGCCGCCTGCTGGGCACTGCAATACCTGG